>NZ_JBAHZB010000049.1:0-26916 GCF_036697315.1 Alteromonas sp. 14N.309.X.WAT.G.H12 | reverse complement strand
AGCCAGAGCCAGAGCCAGAGCCAGAGCCAGAGCCAGAGCCAGAGCCAGAGCCAGAGCCAGAGCCAGAGCCAGAGCCAGAGCCAAAGAAAAAATCCCTCTTTAGTCGGCTAAGAGAAAGCTTATCGCGCACAAAAACCAACTTGGGCAGCGGCTTTATCAGCTTATTTAGAGGCAAAACCATTGATGATGATCTGTACGAAGAGCTGGAAACCCAATTGCTGGTTGCCGATGTGGGCATGGATACCACGCAAAAAATCATCAATCAACTTACTGACAGTGCCAAACGCTCACAACTAAAAGATGCTGAAGCACTGGTGGATATACTCAAGCAGCAAATGCGGGATATTCTTAACCAGGTAGAGCGTCCGCTTATTGAAGAAATTAAACAACATGATAAAAGCACCGGACCGTTCGTTATTTTGATGGTTGGTGTGAATGGGGTGGGCAAAACCACCACCATTGGCAAGTTGGCCAAACAATTCCAGCAGCAAGGTAAGAAAGTGATGTTGGCTGCCGGTGATACATTCCGCGCCGCGGCGGTGGAGCAATTACAGGTTTGGGGGGAACGCAATGCCATTCCTGTTATCGCCCAGCCCACCGGTGCAGACAGTGCTTCGGTGCTGTATGACGCCTTAGAAGCGGCCAAATCCCGGGGCATGGATATCTTGATTGCCGATACAGCGGGTCGCTTGCAAAACAAAGCCAACTTAATGGAAGAGTTGAAAAAAGTGGTGCGCGTTATGAAAAAAGTGTCTGCAGATGCGCCCCATGAAGTCATGCTGACCTTGGATGCCGGCACTGGCCAAAATGCCGTGAGTCAGGCGAAACTGTTCAACGAAGCCGTCGGCTTGACGGGCCTGACCTTGACGAAACTCGACGGCAAGGCCAAAGGTGGGGTAATTTTCTCCATTGCCGATCAATTCGGTATTCCTATCCGTTATATTGGCGTGGGCGAAGGCATTGATGATTTACGCACCTTTGAGGGTGATGAATTTATTGAGGCACTTTTTAGTGAATCAGAAAGTGATTAGCACTGGATGCTTTTCCGGCTATGCATCGTTGTAGGACAAACAGATGATTAAATTTGAGCAGGTCAGTAAAACCTATCCCGGTGGACAGCGTGCACTGTCGAAAGTCAGTTTTCATATTGAGCCAGGAGAAATGGCCTTTCTTACCGGTCATTCGGGGGCCGGTAAAAGTACGCTGCTTAAATTGATTAGTATAATGGAACGGCCAAGTGTTGGTCGGGTGCTCATAAATGGTCATGATCTTAACCAGATAAAACGGCGGCAAATTGCCTTTATCCGACGGGATATCGGGATGATTTTTCAAAGCCCGCACTTATTAACCTCAAAAACCGTATTCGATAACGTGGCCTTGCCTTTGATTATTGAAGGTTATGGACGCCGGGAAACGGAAAAACGGGTTCAGGCTGCGTTGGAAATGGTGGGATTACGGGATAAAGCCCGCAGTCTGCCGATGATGCTCTCCGGTGGTGAAGCGCAGCGCGTGGGCATTGCCCGAGCCGTGGTGAACAAACCTCCTTTGTTACTGGCCGATGAGCCAACGGGTAATTTGGATCCTAAATTATCCATGGAAATTATTCGCCTGTTTGAGGATTTTAATCAGGCGGGCGTGTCGGTATTTGTGGCAACCCATGATTTAGGCTTAATTGCACGGATGAAATACCGCACCTTAACGCTGCGTAACGGACAGATGATCACCGATGGTTTGTCTGAAGACATGATGGAGGGTGAGGGATGAGTCTTTTATTTAAAGGGCGTTCTCAAGGCGCCAGCGACACGCGCATTGGGCTTTTACAAGTTATGGGGGCCTTTTTTGTCAGTCATTTACGTCAGGCCCTTGGCAGTCTTGGTGAATTATGGCGCCAACCTGCCGCCTCGATAATGACCATTGCCGTGTTAGGCTTGAGCATTACCTTGCCAAGCACCTTGTACATTTTGGTTAAAAACACCGAAAAAATCAGTGCCGGTTGGGATCAGGCATCAGAAATTTCACTGTTTTTAAAAGACAGTACTTCGGCGGCCAGCGCCCAACAACTTTTAACCCGGCTAAAAACCTGGCCTGAAATCGAATCTGTGACTTTCATTCCTGCCGATGAAGCGTTAAAAGAATTTCAGTATTTGTCGGGATTAGGCGATGCCATTGCCTATCTGGAATCGAATCCGCTGCCCGATGTTGTCCTGGTCACGCCAAATGAAAAATACGCCACACCCACCGCTGCACGCTTGTTGCTGGAAAAGTTACGGAATCAACGGGAAGTGGATATCGGTAAGCTGGATATAGAGTGGCTGGAACGGTTATATGCTTTGCTGGATATTGCCCGGGATCTGGTGTCGTTAATTGGAGTGCTGTTATTTATTTCGGTGGTCTTGATTATTGGTAACACCATTCGACTTAACATACTAAGCCAACGGGAAGAAATTCTTGTCATGAAGCTTGTAGGGGCCACCGACGCCTTTATTCATCGTCCTTTTATGTACACGGGCTTTTGGTTTGGCCTGCTCGGAGGGCTTCTCGCCTGGTTCGCCGTTATCATTATTTTGTGGTGGATGGATAGCAGCATTCAGGCCTTTGCCAGCCTTTATCAAAAAGAATTTAATATCACCGGATTATCCGGCAACGCATTGTTGCTCATGCTGGCGTTGTCTGTTGGATTAGGGCTAGTGGGCTCGCTGATTTCCGTTCAACGGCATGTGCAAGAAATTGAGCCTAAGTAGCCACTCTGTTACAGGGTTGGCTTTTTCATAATGGGTTTGGGAAAGTAAGCAGAGATGGTTGCTCTTACCCCATTTCCCCATTGAATGGCTTGATTGTAAAGGGCGTGAAGCTGTTTTTGGTCGATATTGAGCACCTTGGATTGCTGGATTATGTTCATCCATAGCGCCCCTTCAAAGGCGCGGGTTAACGCCAAATAGCTGTTAAATTCGTTGGATTTCCCTAACAGCGCATCGTTCACCTCATCGGTTAACGGCAGTTGTTTTAATACATCAGGCATATCCTGATCTAACAGTGCATCCAGCAATGAGAACAAACCGATCAGAAAGCCCACGGGTGGATCGGTATGCATGCCTCGTTGCTGAGACAAAAGATCAAAAAACTTCGCTCTCACCAACGACATATGTATTAATTCTAAGGGTTTGTCATCACTTAAGTTCGCCAATGACAATAGGGCGATAAATTTCTTTATCTCCACTTCGCCCATATAGGTTAACGCGTGTTTTAACGAGGTGATTTTATAGCGCTTATTGACGGTGGGGTTGTTGATGAATTTTAATAATAAAAAGCTTAACGCGGCATCACGCTCAATAATTTGATTTATGCGACCGATGCTAAAGTCATGTTGTGAACTCTCGCCCATTAAATCCACAAGATTCATTTTTGAGGCAGGTAAGTGGCGCTGAATACGGGCTTCGGGTTGAGAGAAAAAATACCCCTGAAACAAGTCAAAGCCTAAGGAACGACAACTGTCGAAATCTTCATGGGTATTCACCTGTTCAGCCACTACGGAGATATTGGCCTCGAGAAAGGGGGGGATAGTGCGTTCAATGAGATCATATTTGGTTTTTGTGACATCCACTTTGACGATGTCAATTAACGGGAAGATTTCATGCTTCACGCTCATCATGAGGGGATCATCAATGGCAATTTTAAAGCCAAGGGTTTTAATATGAGAGCAAGCGTTGAGCAACCCTTCTGAGGGGGTCATGGGGTCGTTGAGTTGTACGATTACCGATTCTGGGTTTAACGACGTTGGAAACCGGGAGATGAGGGTTTCTGGATTAAAATGGATAAAGGATTTTTTATCGCCTGAGATGTCGTCTAAGCCCAGAGGATGAAAATGCTGGGCAATAAACTTGGCTTTTTCTGGCGCAAGTTCTGGATAGGCACCGCCTTTACCATCTCTGAATATGAGTTCATACGCGAAGACATCCTTTTCGCGATCTAGAATAGGTTGACGAGCAATAAACGCAAACATACGACCGATAATCCCTTCAACTAGTGATATAGTTTAATCCGCCCCACCTGCATAAAGTATACAGGGTGTGTTCAACTTTATATGATGGAACACAAAATATCCATCTGCGAATCGCGCTAATTTAAGTCAAGTATGCGTGATTGAGCACCGAAGCTGTCTTTTGGCATCAAGGACTTAACCTGATGACATTGCCCGCCAGTCTGTTTTTGTTAGTTAGTGGCAATCTATCACCTAGCTAAGAGCTCATTGTCTGCGCTAGATCATGGTTTGTACGGTAGTGAGGGTGGTATAATAAAACGGTGATAAGGTTTGAGATGTTATCAGATTGTGTTTATTAGGCGTTCATCGGCCGAATCAGTGTGTCGGTCGAGAAAAAAGAACTTTTCTAACTTAAAAAGGTCTTGTATTTTAGCGAAACGTCACTATATTCCGTAATTGGAGTTAAAAGCTGACAGTTATAGACTCGAAAGGCGTTCCGTATTTTGATATCATGGAACGCTTAGCAAATTGAGGTGAATATGAGCAATAAATTGCAATCAATGGTCCTTTCAGGGCCTCACAGCGGTAGTATTGAAGGCTACATTCAGGCTGTGAGTAGAATTGATATGCTCACAGCTGATGAGGAACGGAACCTGGCAGTCCGCTTGCGGGAAGATGGCGATCTTGAATCAGCGAGAAAACTGGTAATGTCGCATCTGCGTTTTGTTGTCCATATTGCAAAATCTTATTCCGGTTACGGTTTGCCACAGGCTGACCTTATTCAGGAAGGAAATATTGGACTGATGAAAGCAGTTAAACGTTTCGACCCAAGTGTGGGTGTGCGGTTGGTTTCTTTCGCGGTTCATTGGATTAAAGCCGAGATCCACGAGTTTGTGCTGAAAAACTGGCGTATCGTCAAGGTTGCGACAACCAAGGCACAACGGAAGCTTTTCTTTAATTTGCGTAAAGCCAAAAAGCGTTTGGGCTGGTTTACCCATGAAGAAGTGCAGACCGTTGCCAGCGAGCTGGGTGTAAGTACCAAAGAAGTGCTTCAGATGGAAGCGCGGATGAGTAGCCACGACCAAGCCTTTGATCTCAGTGCTGATGACGATGATAGCGGTAGCTTCGCGCCGGTTCAGTTTCTTGAAGATAAAACCACTGACGTGGAAATGGATGTTATCAATACAGACTGGGATGCTAACGCATCAAAACGTTTGTATTCAGCAATTAAAACCCTAGATGCCCGTTCTCAGGATATTATTGAGACCCGTTGGTTGGCTGATAACAAAATTACACTTCAAGATCTGGCGAATAAATACGAAGTGTCTGCCGAACGTGTTCGTCAGATAGAAAAAAATGCAATGAAGAAATTGCAGGCTGCTATGTCAGCGTAAGTTTTTATCATTTATGAAAAAAGCGCCTTATGGCGCTTTTTTTGTTTTTGAATTATCTTGTCTACCCCTTAGCTTTGCTCTGGTTCATTGCTGTTTTCATTAGGCAAGATCCAAAACACACCTTTAAATTCTGCCACCGCGTCATCGTCATCTAAAATATCGACCTGCAAAGTAAAACGGCATTTGTTTTGTTTTTCTAACGGGGCGTATTTACCGCTGACGGATTCGATATGGCAGGTGGCGCGGGGTTTCATGGTAATGGGTTTGTGGTAGTGAATATTGCCATCACCCAACACGATGTCGCCGGCTAGCTGGCGTTCTTTGAGCTGTAAATACAGCATGCCCCAGCCGGTTAGCGTGGCTAATGAGAAAATACTGCCGGCAAACATGCTGCCGTGAATATTTATATTTTTGTTCAGCGAGGCGCGGGTTTCTAAAGTACGCCCGGTGTATTGATGAAGTTTGATCCCCATATGTTCAGTAATGGGGATGGTTTCCATCCAGGTATCTTGCAGCTCTTTACACCATTTAGGATGTAGCATCACAATACCGGGATCGCTAAGTTTCTTCACCATTTGCTGTCGTTTGAGCATCCCCAACTCATTGGGGGCTTCACGTTCAATCACGAATCCGCAAGAGAGGAAAAAATCGATGGAGGTTTCACGGCTGTTGGTGACGGCACGTTCGGCACCGAGCTCTCGAGCTACGCCTTCCAGCGCGCCAAGAATCATTTGTCCTAAGCCTCTGCGCTGATAGTCTGAATGCACCGCAATATGGCGTATCTGGGCTTCTTCAGCGGTATTTAGATGTACGCGACCCGCCGCAACGATATCGCCTTTGCCGTTGATGATCACGCGGTGTTCAGCAACCAACTCGTATTCGTCTTTCTCTGAACCTGGGGGAAAATTCCAAGGTTGACGAAGATACGTCCATCGAAATGTGAAGTACTTCTCTAACTCTTCTTCGGTTTTTGGTGTGGCTACTCTAAACACAATACGTAGGCCCTTTATTCATTCATATCTCTCCATTTAAACCCATGGGAGGCGTGTTTAACAAGTGTAATTACCGGATTGCGGCGCAGGAATGGTGTAAATCACTGTAGTAAATGACGCTTCTTATTGTCTTGGTACATCTAGTAAACGAATACGTAGCGAAAAAAACTAAACGTGAAATTGGAAGGTGACGGGGCCGTCGTTCACTAAGGCGACTTTCATATCTGCACCGAATTGTCCGGTTTGCACCGGTAAGCCTTTTTCTTTAAGGGCGGTGATAAATTGCTCATAGATGAGTTTACCCTGTACCGGAGATGCTCCTTTGGAAAAACCGGGGCGATTCCCTTTTTGGGTGTCTGCCACCAGGGTAAATTGTGATACCACCAGTATGGCACCATTGACCTGCTGCACGTTTAGGTTCATTTTTCCTTCATCGTCGCTAAACAGTCGGTACTGGGAAATTTTTCGGGTTAACTTTTCGATTTGTTCGCTATTGTCGTGTTTTTCCACACCGAGTAACACCAGTAATCCATGACCAATTTCACTGATGATCTTGTTATCCACGGTAACACTGGCTTCACTGACCCGTTGCACTAAACCTATCATTTATTCTCCTTTAAGTACCTAGACATATCACGGGTGGCACGACACAAGGCAAGGGCAATGCCAGGCTCCGAGGTGCTGTGTCCCGCATCTTGCACAACTTGCAGCGTGCTGTTTTCCCAAGCTTTGTGCAGCGTATAAGCGGCACGGGTGCTGCAAATAACATCATAACGCCCGTGCACAATTGTACCGGGAATATGAGCAATTTTGTCAATGTTATCGAGGATGAAACCCTCGGGAATAAAACAGTTATTCGATAGATAATAGCATTCTAACTTGGCCAGACTGGTCATCAGCTCAAGGGGATAATGACCGGTAAATTCACCGGTACCAGGAGGCAAAGACACTTTCGACAGGCGTTCTTCCCAAATATACCAGCGTTTAAGTGCATTCATGCGATGACGTTCATCGGTAGAATTAAAGCATTTTAAATAGTAGGCACACACCGAGGCTGCCGTAATGGGCTCTTCGACGCCTTCGATAAATAACTCGTAATGATCGGGAAACAGTGACGCAGCGGCACCTTGCTGGGATAAAAACCAGTCTCGATCTTCATGACGGCCTAAAAACACACCGCGTAAAATTAAGCCATTGACGGTATCCGGTGAATCAATAGCCGCCAGTAAAGCCAGTGTGGCGCCCCATGAACCGCCGAATAAGGTCCAACTTTGAATATCTAATAGTGTGCGCAGATGATTGATATCTTTTAGAATATCTTGGGTTGTATTGTTGATTAATGAGCCGAAAGGCTGGGATCTGCCACAACCGCGTTGTTCAAGGCCAATAATGCGGTATCGGTTGGTGTCAAAGAAACGTTGGTAGCCTGCACCTAGCCCCGCACCTGGACCACCGTGTAGAAAAAGCACTGGCAATCCCTCTGGATTACCGCTTTCTTCGTAATACAGGCGATGGCCATCGTCAGAGTCAAAGTACCCACTACGGTAACATCCGGTGTTAGGGTAAAGTCGTTTCATTTTATTTCAGCGCGTTGTATGTCTTGTTTTTTTAGTTTAGTTTAGCTACTAAAACACATATTTACCTAATATACGAGGAAGATTATATGGCTGGTCAGGGATCCGGTGGTAACGTCATTGCGGCAATCTGTAACTTTTTTATTCCCGGTTTGGGACAATTAGTTCAGGGCCGCATAATGAAAGCTATTCTGTTTTTCATTATTTGTTTTACCTGCTATGGCCTTGCAGCCACAGTGGTGTTCTTTTTCCTTTGGCCGGTAGGTGCCATCTTCCACTTGTGGGCGATTATCGATGCCGCCCGTTATCAGGGGCCAGAGGTGAGGTTATGATAGGCAAACTACAAACCGGTCTAATTGGTGTCGCCATAACGCTCTCGTTAAGTGGGTGTCAGTCTGCCTATTATTCGGCCTGGGAGAAGCTAGGCGTCGAAAAACGGGATATCCTAGTAGATAGGGTGGAAAATGCCCAAGCGTCCCAAGAAGAGGCGCAGGAGCAGTTTGCTGATGCCCTTGAAGAATTCAGCGCCCTTATCAATTTTGAAGGCGGGGAACTGGAAGAGGTGTATGATGATCTCAACAGTGAATATGAAGACAGCGTTGCTGCGGCTCAGGATGTCACTGATCGCATCGATAAAGTGGAAAGCGTAGCGGACGCACTTTTTTCTGAATGGGAAGATGAGCTGGATAAATACGACAGTGACAAATTGCGTCGGGCCAGTGCAGAAAAACTTCGTGATACACAACGAAAGTACGAGACGATGATTAAGGCCATGCGAAAAGCTGAGAGCCGAATGCAACCGGTGCTCAGCGCATTGCAGGACAATGTGCTGTATTTAAAGCATAACCTTAATGCCAGTGCAGTAGGCGCATTGCAAGGGGAGTTGAAAACGATTCAGCAGGATGTGACACGTCTTATTGGCGAAATGCAAACTGCAGTGTCTGAATCTGATGCTTTTATTCGTTCGATGAAAAACTAGATAAAAAACGGGCACTGGCCCGTTTTTTACTCCAGAGGCACCTTTCTTGGTTCCTCACTCGCAGGAAGATCACCAAATTCATCTTCTAAACTGCACGTGAATTCTGCGCCAACTAGCACCACAATCCAAGAAACATACACCCATAAAAATAGAATCGGTAATACCGCCAAAGCGCCATAGATTACCTGATAAGAGGTGAAGTTTGTGATGTAAAGGGCAAACCCTTTTTTGGTAAATTCGAAAAATAAGGTGGCAACCAGCGCACCGATAAGGGCGTGGGAATATTTCACTCGCCGGTTTGGTACTAGAAGGTAAAGAATAATAAACGCCAGAAAAGCAGCAAAACTCGGAATCAGGGTCAGCATAAATGTGCCCACGCCCGGTGTATATTCTTCTGCAAATTCAGCCACACCAACCAGATAGGAACTGATGGCCACACTTGAACCCATGAGCATAGGCCCAAGGGTAATGACCATCCAATAGATGGCGAAGGTGTAAATGATGGGACGATCGCTTTGAGTGCGCCAGATACGGTTGAGGGTTTTGTCCACATTGGATATCAACAGCAGGGCGACGATAAGCAATGACAATATACCCACGGCCCCCATTTCAGAGGCATTGGAGACAAAGTCTGACATATAGTTTTGCACTACATCACCGGCGGTGGGTACGAAGTTGGAAAAAACAAAGGCTTCCATCTTGCTGCGCACAGAGGCAAATGCCGGAAAGGCAGACATTACCGTAAAGGTAACCATGATGAAGGGCACAAGGGATAATAACGTAACGTAAGCCAGATGGCCTGCGGAGATGGTGATATTATCCTCGCGACAGCGGCGCACAAAATGGCGAAAAAAGTCCACGGCTTTAGGCCCTTTTTCATGCCACAACTTCAACCAGCGGTTATCAGACAAAACGATCTCCTTGTAAACTACTTATTGCATACGATTGCCTGATCAGTGTAACCACTCCCCTGGCTAGGGCAAAGGATTTTTACCCGTCGCTGCGAACACCAAGCATGTGACAAATGGCGTAGCTGAGTTCACTGCGATTTAATGTATAAAAATGAAAGTGTTTCACACCTTCTTTGGCGAGGACTTTAACCTGCTCCATGGCTATATTGGCACCGATGAGGTTACGGGTGGTTTGGTCGTCGGCATCAAGGCCTTCATACATTTTGTGTAGCCAACCGGGGACATGGACATTGGTGAAACCGGCAAAGCGTACCAGAGTTTGGTAATTGGTAACGGGAAGAATGCCGGGCACAATATCTAAATCTATCCCCGCCGCGGCGGCGCGGTCGCGAAACCGCAAATATAAGCTGGTATCAAAGAAGAACTGGGTAATGGCTTCAGAGGCCCCTGCTTCAGCTTTACGTTTTAAATTTAATAAATCAAATTGTGCATTTGGGGCTTCAGGGTGTTTTTCTGGATAGGCGGCAACAGAAATATCAAAATCCGCGACTTCTTTTAATAAACTGACGAGATCGGAGGCATACATTTCCGTTTTATCCACGCCTTTGGGCAGATCGCCACGCAGGGCAACAATGCGGCGTATGCCGGAATCCCAGTATTCTTTCGCGATTTGAATTAGTTCTTCCCGACTGGCATCGACACAAGTAAGGTGTGGTGCAGCTTGCACACCGGTCTGTGTTTGGATGCGCTTAACCACATCATGAGTGCGATCTCGTTCGCCGCTGTTGGCACCATAGGTTACCGACATATATGAGGGTTTCAGGGGCGCTAAACGTTCCACTGATTTCCATAGGGTCTGTTCCATTTTTTCGGAATTAGGCGGAAAAAATTCAAACGATACATCAATATCGCGTAGTTCTGATAACGATTGATTTAACGCATCGATACCTTGTGCATAGGAAACCATTTTGCTGACTCACTTTTATGGACGTTTAGACGTCTAAACTAAATAATATCAGTCTGGACGTCAAGAGGTTTACACGGCTTAATTGACCTTTTCGCTACATTGTTTAGAATTTCCGCTTATAAATTACAAAAACAGGCAATTTGAGAATTAAAAATGGCAGAATGGAACGGTAAATATATCCACCCTTACGCAGAACATGGGAAAAAAAGTGAGCAAGTGAAAAAAGTCACTGTCTCAATTCCAATCAATGTGTTGAAGGTACTTACTGACGAACGTACCCGTCGACAAATTAATAATCTGCGTCATGCTACGAATTCAGAATTGCTCTGTGAAGCTTTTCTGCATGCCTTCACGGGTCAGCCTTTACCTAACGACGATGATCTTCGCAAAGACAATCCAAATCGTATCCCGGCAGAGGCGCGCCAAATTATGGAAGACATGGGCATAGATTCTAGTGTAGACAACGAAGAAGAATAAGCATAAAAAAGCCAGCATTCAATGCTGGCTTTTTGAATGATGTTTTTTTAACGATATTGTGGCGGCAGGGTTTCGATACCAGCCACGCCCGATTCAATGGCGGCGAGGGCAACTGCCCGTGCAATACGTGGGCGCAGACGATCATCCATTGGCTTGGGTATAATATACTCTTTGCCAAAGGTCAGTGAGCTTGTGTTGCTGGCTTTTAGTACTTCCTCGGGCACCGGCTCTTTCGAGATGGAGCGCAAAGCTTCAACGGCAGCGACCTTCATTTCATCGTTAATGGCAGAGGCCCTTACGTCTAGCGCGCCACGGAAAATAAAGGGGAAGCACAAGACGTTATTTACCTGATTCGGATAATCTGAACGTCCAGTGGCCATAATGAGGTCGTCTCGGACTTCATGGGCCAGTTCAGGCTTGATTTCGGGATCGGGGTTAGAACAGGCAAACACAATCGGGTTTGGTGCCATTAATGCTAAGGCTTCTGGTGGCAGTACGTCCGGACCAGACACACCGACGAAGATATCCGCGCCATCCATCACATCTTCTAATGTACGTTTATCGGTATTGTTGGCAAACAGCATTTTATGTTCTGTGAGACCTTCCCGACGGGTATGGATCACCCCTTTGCGGTCTAGCATATAGATGCGTTCACGCTGGGCACCACATTTAATCAGCAACTCCATACAGGCTACCGCGGCCGCGCCCGCACCCATACATACGATTTTCGCTTCTTGTATTGTTTTCCCCTGAATCTCCAGCGCATTTAGCATACCTGCGGCTGTAACAATGGCCGTACCATGTTGATCATCGTGAAACACAGGAATTTTACAACGCTTTATGAGTTCTTGTTCTATTTCGAAGCATTCCGGGGCTTTGATATCTTCTAGATTGATGCCACCAAAGGTATCGGCAATATTCGCCACTGTATTGATAAACTCTTCGGTAGTCCGATGCTTGACTTCAATATCGATGGCATCAAGTCCGGCAAATCGTTTAAATAAAAGGGCTTTTCCTTCCATTACTGGCTTTGAGGCTAAGGGGCCTAAATTGCCAAGGCCAAGTATGGCGGTACCGTTAGTGATAACGGCAACCATATTGCCCTTGGCGGTATAGCGGTATGCGGCATCAGGATCATCGGCGATTTCCCGTACGGGTTCGGCAACACCGGGGCTGTACGCCAAAGAGAGATCATCAACGCTGTCTGCGGGCGTTGACAACTCAACCTTGATTTTGCCTGGAGTAGGGTGGGCATGATAATCGAGGGCGCGTTGTCTGAAGTCTGACATTATTTTTTGTGTCCTTCTCAGGTTTTGGTCATTGCACAACTGCATCGTGTTAGTGCTGCCAGCCACAGTCTGTTCTTGTTATAGGGGCAGCTTGTTTACAAATGTATCACAACACCTTGTCAGTACATATCTGATAAGACGTTATCTTATGAATTACTGTAATGTGTCTTAAATTTGGAAACAAACTGGAAATTTCAATTATCACTATTCATGAGGATTATTAAGAAGGGTGTTAAAAGTTAATATTGTGAATGTTGCAGGGTAAATAGGACGGGACGGGGATATTTACTAATAACACAGACAAAAAAAGCGCCATAAGGCGCTTTCTTTTTAAAAGGTACAAGCTTATTTTTTGCTAAGTGCACCAAAACGTTTCTTAAAGCGATCAACACGACCGCCAGTATCAACGTTACGTTGCTTACCAGTGTAGAACGGGTGGCACTTAGAGCATACGTCCAGGTTCAGGTCTTTACCTAAAGTAGAACGTACTTTAATAACGTTACCGCAAGAACAGGTTGCAGTAATTTCGCTGTATTCAGGATGGATATCTTGTTTCATGGGTTACCTCAATGCTAAGGCCGTATCGCTATCCAGCCCGAAGCTGAACACCATACGCAACTATATTCAATACAAGACACGAGGCCTTGCCGTAAAGAGCGGCGCATATTAATGTATGACGCCGTTTCGATCAAGAACTGATGGTTAAAAGTGAAGAAAAAATGGTCAGTTTGTGATTTAAAAGAGGTTATAACCGTTATACACGGCCTGAACAACGATTATCTTTATTGGAAATGTGATGTATTTTGTTGAGGTTGCGGTGCCTGTACCGCTACGACAAGCTTTTACTTATAGCTGCGACACGATGCCCGAACCGGGTTGTCGAGTAAGAGTGCCATTTGGGCCACGTAAGCTGGTGGGTGTGGTGCTAGGTAAAAGTGCCAGTCCTGACACTATCAATAAAATAAAACCGTTAGACGCCGTACTTGATGAAACACCTGTTATCGATGGTGTGTTACTCACCCTTTGCCGTTGGTTAAGCCAGTATTATTTACACCCTATCGGTGAAGTGCTCCATACCGTGTTGCCGGTATTGCTGCGCAAAGGGGAGTCGGCACAAGCTGTCGAAGAGTGTTGGTGGCAGGTCGAAGGCGATCCCCACGCGCACCTCACTTCCCTGACTCGGGCGAAACGACAAGGCGCGTGTTTACAGGCTCTGATGGATGGCCCGATACGAGACAGCGAGCTGAAAACCACCTTTGCTCCCACCGTAATCAAAGGCTTAGCCGAAAAAGGGTTTATTGTTGCCGATAGCCGGCGGCCGCCGTTGAAACCGCGAATGTGGTTGTCCCACTATAAAATTGCAACGAAACCCCGGCCAGACAAAGAGCAGGCTGTGGCGATAACGGCGATCAATCAGTCGAGGGGGAAGTTTGCGCCGTTTCTACTTGAAGGTGTAACCGGCAGTGGTAAAACCGAAGTTTATTTACAGGCCATTGAAGAGGTTTTAGCCAGCGGCCAGCAGGTGTTGATATTGGTGCCTGAAATCGGCCTTACGCCGCAAACCGTCAGCCGTTTTGCCAATCGTTTTGGCATTGATATTGGAGTTTTGCACTCTCAGTTAAACGATAAAGATCGTCTGGCGGTATGGCAACGGGCCAGAGAGGGCGAACTGGGGATCATTATTGGTACCCGCTCAGCAATTTTTACACCGTTAAAATATCCCGGCATGATCATTGTCGATGAAGAGCATGATGAGTCCTATAAGCAGCAGGATGGACTTCGGTACCAGGCTCGGGATCTCGCGGTGCTGCGCGCAAGTACCGAAAATGTGCCTCTGGTGTTGGGAACAGCCACACCGTCGTTAGAGTCGTTGAACAATGCGTTATCCAAACGCTATGGGCATTTACACTTGACTAAACGGGCGGGTGGGGCGGTCAAAACCCATCAACATCTTCTTGATGTGAGAGATCAACGTATGCAGTTTGGCCTAGCTGACGGCATGATCAGTATTATGCGCCAGCATTTGTCCATGGGAAACCAGGTGCTGGTTTTTGTTAACCGGCGAGGCTATGCCCCAGCGTTATTGTGTCATCATTGTGGTCATTCGGTGGATTGCCGGCGCTGCGAACGGCCATACACAGTGCATCGTAGTCAGCAGCGTCTACAGTGCCACCATTGTGGTAGCGTGAAACCGATCCCGCGACAATGTCCCCAATGTGGTGAAAACAGTTTGGTCACCGCCGGTGTGGGAACCGAGCAAATAGAGGAAGGCTTAGCGCAACTATTTGCTGGCGTGAAACAGGTAAGAATAGACAGTGATTCGGTGCGGGGAAAAGATAAACTGCAACGCACCCTCGATGAGATTAATGAGCAAAAATACCAGTTGTTAATCGGTACGCAAATATTGTCAAAAGGCCATCATTTTCCCCATGTAACGCTGGTGGTGGTGATGGATTGTGACGGCGCTTTGTTCAGTGCCGATTTTCGTGCCAGTGAAAAACTTGCCCAGTTGGTCACCCAGCTGGCAGGTAGAGCCGGCAGGGCGGCAAAGCCCGGAGAAATGTGGCTGCAAACCCATAACCCCGGTCATCCGCTGCTTCAGGATCTGATCCATAATGGCTACCACCACTTTGCCCGCCAAGCGTTGGAAGAAAGAAAATTGGCTGGGATGCCTCCGTTTCAATCCCAAGCGGTGCTCCGGGCTGAAGCGACAAACGGCGCGCAGGCCTGGGACTTTCTAGCACAAACGAAACAGATTTTAGCCACTGAAAAGGTACGCTTAAACGGGCCGCTACCGTGCTTGATTGAAAAGCGACAAGGGCGTTATCGGTTTATGCTGGTATTACAAAGTGAGCAGCGTAAGGCAATTAATACCTTGTTACGTATGGCCTTGCCAAATATTTCCGCATTGCCGCTGGCCACACGAGTACGTTGGTCGGTGGATGTGGATCCGTCTGATTTTAGCTAAATGACGACGCAACTGATTAAGATACGGGCAGCTTTTTTATTCAAATAACGATACACTGAGCATAGAAAAACAGGGTTATTTTTTACGGGATTATTTGGCGCTTATGGCTCAACGTGATTATGTTTCTCGTGGTCGCACACCACAGAATAAAAAGAAAAACAGTAATAAGCGCAAGACGCCAACACCACCTAGCAATAATAAAACGGTCTGGATCCGACTGTTGGTTGTTATTATCGCCATTTTGGTGCTTATTTATTTTTTATTTTCCATTAAAGATAACGTGGATGAAACCGCCGATGCGCCCATGGCACCCCTTCCACAGCTAACGGAAGAAGAAGAGCTGCCTGAACTTCCGCAGGAAGAATGGGAGTATATAAAAACCCTGCCAGGCTATGAAGTTGAAGTTGAAGTGGCAGAACAGAAAAAATCCGACAAACTCTATTTGTTGCAGTGCGGATCCTTTAGAACCCGCTCCCAAGCAGAAGAGATGAAAGCCAAAATTGCTTTCCAAGGGTTGGAAGCGCAAGTGCGGGCATCCACCGGTAGTAATGGTGAATGGTTCCGGGTCATCATGGGGCCTTTGCAAAGTAAACGGGATGCCGAACGGGCAAGGCATAGCTTGCGAAAAGTCAACATTACCACCTGCATGATCCTATACTGGAACCTGTAATCTAAGCACCATGGAGCGTTGGCCATCTCGTTTGGATGTCAACGTTCTTGTGGTTAATTGCAAAAAAACGGCCCTTGAAAAAACCGTGTCATCCCCCACTTATCCTTCATTGGTTTTTTTCGTCTGATATTAACTCAGACAACACCCGCAACATGGGGAATTAACGTGACAACGATAGTATCTGTAAGACGTGATAATCAGGTCGTCATTGCCGGAGACGGTCAAGTCTCTCTTGGTAATACAGTAATGAAAGGAAACGCAAAAAAAGTGCGCCGCCTGTACAACAACAAAGTACTGGCAGGTTTTGCCGGTGGTACAGCCGATGCGTTTACCCTTTTTGAACGGTTTGAATCTAAACTCGAAATGCACCAAGGGCATTTAACCCGAGCCGCTGTTGAGTTAGCCAAAGATTGGCGAACGGATCGTATGCTGCGCAAATTAGAGGCCTTACTGGCGGTTGCCGATGAAACGGCCTCTTTTATTATTACCGGCAACGGTGATGTGGTGCAGCCTGAAAACGATCTTATTGCCATCGGCTCCGGCGGCGCTTATGCCCAGGCCGCTGCGACGGCGTTATTGGCAAATACCGAATTGTCTGCCAAAGAGATTGCAGAAAAGAGTTTAACCATTGCTGGTGATATTTGCGTGTATACCAACCATCATCAGACAATCGAAGTATTAGATTATTAATCGATTGCAGTGGCCTGTGTGCCATTGAATAACTGCGATTGATTGCTGTGAAACACAGCTAAAGGAAAAGAAGGTTTATTATGTCTGAGATGACACCCAGAGAAATAGTTCACGAGTTGGATCGCCACATTATCGGCCAGCAAGGTGCCAAGCGGGCGGTGTCAATTGCCCTGAGAAACCGCTGGCGTCGTATGCAATTGCCCGAAGAGCTGCGGCAGGAAGTGACGCCTAAGAATATTTTGATGATAGGGCCAACGGGCGTGGGTAAAACCGAGATTGCCCGTCGTCTAGCGAAGCTGGCAAATGCCCCTTTTATCAAGGTTGAAGCGACTAAATTCACCGAAGTGGGTTATGTGGGCAAAGAAGTCGAGTCCATTATTCGGGATCTGGCGGACATTGCCGTTAAAATGACCAAAGAGCGGGAAGTAGCGAAAGTGAAGTTTCGTGCTGAGGAAGCCGCTGAAGAACGCATCCTTGATGTCTTGTTGCCGCCCCCTGAAGATGCGTGGGGCAAAAAGGAAGAGGTTGAAGATAAAGGCACGCGTCAGAACTTCCGCAAAAAACTGCGGGAAGGCAAGCTTGACGACAAAGAAATAGAAATTGATGTGGCCTTGCCGCAAATGGGTGTGGAAATTATGGCACCGCCAGGCATGGAAGACATGACTAACCAGTTGCAGTCTATGTTCCAGAATATGTCTGGGTCACAAAAGAAAAAGAAAAAGCTGAAAATCAAAGACGCTTTGAAGCTACTTATTGAAGAAGAAGCTGCACGCTTGGTTAATCAGGAAGATTTGAAAGAACAAGCCATCGAAGCCGTGGAACAACACGGTATTGTGTTTATCGACGAAATCGACAAGATTTGTAAGCGAGAAGGCAATTCATCGGCGGATGTATCCCGGGAAGGTGTTCAGCGAGATCTTTTGCCACTGGTAGAAGGCTCAACAGTCTCCACTAAACACGGCATGATCAAAACTGATCATATTTTGTTTATCGCATCGGGCGCATTCCAGATGAGTAAACCGTCTGATTTGATCCCTGAAATGCAAGGGCGTTTACCCATACGGGTCGAGTTAGCGGCGTTGAAAGTTGAAGATTTCAAACGCATCCTCACCGAACCTAACGCGTCACTTACCGAACAATACCGAGCGCTGATGGAAACCGAAGGCGTGAAGATTGAATTTACCGAGTCGGGTATTCAGCGCATTGCGGAAGCGGCTTGGCAGGTGAATGAGCGATTAGAAAATATTGGCGCACGACGTCTTCACACCGTACTAGAACGGCTCATGGAAGATATTTCTTATGAAGCCTCTGAGAAGTCCGGTGAAACCTTTACCATTGATGCGGATTATGTCAATACACATCTTGAGACCTTGGTGGACAACGAAGACTTAAGTCGGTTTATTCTTTAATCCCTACAGGGCGTTCACTGCGCCCTTGATTATACCTGTGAGGCGGCGCTTCCCGCCGTCTTTATCATCGCCTCTAGCAACGCTTCGGTAATGGGGAGTCCAGTATCCAATTCAAACCGACAAAACATGGGACAGGGGTTCGCCTCTAAAAACACATAATGTCCTGCAGGTGTTTTCCGCCAATCAATGGCACACCATTTCATGCCCAATTTACGACATAACCGAATGCTCAAAGCTTCAATCGCTTTGGGAACCTTGGTCTTTACCGCCATGGCAGAAGTATCGATGCGATAATCGTCTGCGGCTGAATCGATCTTGGCGCTTAATACGCGCTCACCGACAACAAAGCTGCGTATATCCATGCCCTCAATCCAGCTTTGAAAGGTCATAGGTTCATCCACTAGGTGTGAACACAGGGACGATTGCCACTTACCATTACGTTTTATGCTCTGTGAATAGGTACCGCCAAATACTGGTTTAACAATGACGTTGTGTTGGGAATCACAAAAGGCGCGGATGCGCTGCACATCGTTGCTGATACAGGTATCGGGTATGGTGGCACCCAGCTTACGGGCCGCCACTAACTGAACCGGTTTTGCTTGGTGATAACGCACTGCGTGTAATGAATTAAACCAGCGGTGTGAATGGGTTAAAAAAAGGGGAGACAAAGCACTGGTTAGATTGGCTAAAAGGGTCGTGTTTTGACCATGGGCAGGGGGAATAAAACGCTGCCAATAAAAGACGCCGAAGGCTCCCAAGTCATACTGTCTGTGTTGCAGCTTCATGATGTATTGGTTATCAGCGGCATTAAAATGGATGCGTAAATTCTGCGGAAATTGGGCGGTATTGAGTATACAAGTTTCAACGTTGGCGGTGGTTAACGCCTCAACCATGTGCTGTAACTGGGGCTCGCACCCATCGCCAAGACAAAGTGCTAACATGTGATAAGCCTTGGGTTATGGAAAGCGGCAGTAAGCAATTACCGCCGCACGTCGCTAAATTAAAAGAGAGACTCTTCGGGGTAACTCCCCCCGGTTTCACCTAAAGCTTGGGTGTAATACACCGGCAGGTGAAACTTCCCATTGTCAGGTACGCTAACCTCGCCACTGCTGGCAGTGCCGCCATTCACCTTGGCCGTATCTTGAGGTTGTATCAGGTAGGGTAACGGGGTATTTGATTGCATGGTGTTCTCCTTAAAAAGTACATTTCCTTATTGCCAGAAAACCACGTCTGACCCTAAAAAGTGTACGGGGTTTTTAGCGTCTGTCAGCTGATCCCATGTCCGGTTGATGGAGCTGGCGATAATAATTTGCCATCAGCGACGTGCGGTTAGGAATACCGAGTTTGCGATAGATATTGGCGCAATGAAACTTAACGGTTCGTTCGCTTATAAATAGCTGAGAAGCGATACGTTTGTTGGGTAATCCTTCCATGATTTTATGTGCCACCTGCATTTCCCGCCGAGAGAGTTGTTCTATCTGCTTACTGATAGGTAGAGTGTGTTTGTTCATTGTATAGTCCTTTTCTTTAGTCGTTGGTTTCCTAAAAAAGCAGGATGAGTAAGTACCGGCAGGCAACTCACGTCTTACATCCTTGATAAATACGAGATCCTTGGGGTCTTAAGTTGGGAGATCCCTCCGTTCCCAACATGAGCGCCTGCCGAAACTGTATCAGCGTGTTGCTGACAACTCATATTCTGAATATATGGAAAAGCGTCGCTTGAGCATCAAAGACAAGGGGTAAGGAAAGGCTGAATTTTGTTCAATAAGTCCGTTTTTTACAAGGTATGTCCGTTTAGTGATAGTCGATGCCCGGTTTCAAAAGGCCAGTAGCGAAAGGGGATTAGTCTAATGCACCTTGTAACACGCGAGAAAAAAAATGGGGTTTGCTGGGATTGGTGTGAGTGTATAGTTTGGCCTTACTTCGTTTTACGATCTTCGTTTCGCCAGTTTCGACAACCGAGACACTTTCATCGATACGGTCTCTGAAGTTTTTTTTGTGCAATGGTTTACCTAAAATCACTTCATACACCGTCTGTAGTTCAGACAAGGTAAAGGGCTGGCGAAAGAAAAAGTTAGGCTCGGTACTGTAGCGAGCTCGGTTATACAAACGCTGAAAGGCTTTTTGAATGATCATTTGGTGGTCGAAGGGCAAACTGACCGGCGGCATATCATGGAGAAAATCAGTGACCACAAACCAATGCACCGAGGATAGCGCAGCTGCGTGTTCGTCCGTTAAGCACAAATAGGGACAGGTAATACTCCATCCTTGGGGATCGCGGGTTAAATTACCTTCAAATTCCAGCTTCGCGGTATAAGATGGTCTAATGCCGGTCTTTAGTTTCAGGTGACGCAACAAGGTGTCATTGAGGGTTTGGTCATTCTCTGTGTTAATGGCGCCACCAGGTAAAGCTAGGGTATTGGCATAAACGGTGGTGTTGGCCCCTCGGCGCACCAAGGCAACTTGTAACTGTCTGGCACTGATGCGAAACAGCACAGCATTAATGGTACAAACTGGAGGGGGCATAGTCGATTCAGTCATAAACAGCATGGGTGTTGAGGTAATCGGCCACCGAGGGCGTCACTAAGGCTGAAATATCTTGGTTTTTAGATACGGCATTTCTTACCATTGTGGAGCGAACGGGGACGTTTTCAGGAACCACCACCACATTCCAGCGACGGGTAATTTCATCGGCCTTATAAAATTTAGACCAGTTCGCTTTGTTGTCAGGACCCATCACAAAACTCAGCGTGTCATCGCTATATCCGTTATCGTGTAAATAGGAGAGTACGTCAAAGGTGTAAACCGGCGTATCATCCTTGGCTATAAGGTGTTCCACGCTCATGGCTTGCACACGGCTATCGTTGATGTCGCGTACAAAAGCATCGGTTAAAGCCACTCTATGGGGATAGGCAATCATGGATTTGGCAAAGGCATGCTGATAGGCGGGAATGAGTAATACCCTGTCGAACCTATTTTCGTGATTTAACACTGATTGCACAGCGTCTAAATGGCCTCGGGTTGGCGGGTTAAAGGCCGAACCAAATATGGCGATGTTCATTGCAGCTTCCGTTTATAGCGTATTGTAAAGATACTTATTATACCAAGAAAAAGCAACCAAAGGGCTGAGGCTGCTCCCATTACTCTGTCATACCGGTTGTTTTGGCAAGTTTTTAGGGGCGCATTTTTAACTTCTCGTTGACTTTAAAGGGTATTGATAGAATACTCGTTAGCCATTGTTAGGACAGGATGAGAAATGCACTGTGCATCCGCCAGCCTCCACCCATAAAAAACGCCACCTTAATCACTCACTGAGGGCAAATGCCATGGCGCGTAACTCCTTATTCCGCAAACACCTTAATTTTTCTGCCCTGGATAATGATTTTTATAAGATGAATATGTGGCAGTGTTTTATGCACCAATATCCTTATGTTGAGGAGGTGGAATATCGTTTCGTGGTGCGCGGAGATACGGATTTGCGTCCTTATCGAGCTGAAATACAACAGGAGCTGGGCAAGCTGGATGGATTGGGGTTTACCTCATCGCAAATACAGTGGTTAGAACGGATCCCCTGGTATACCAAGGACTTTATCGAATGGGTAAGAATGTGGTCTTATCAGCATCGTTTTTTACATATCGGTGAAGAAGACGGTCAGCTGGCAATTCGTGCCAAAGGGCCGCTGATGCATGTGCATAATTTTGAAATGCCGGTGTTATCCACCGTGGCAGAAGTATACAACCGCCATAATTATCCGGAGAAAAGCTACGAAGATGTACGCCAGCCGCTGTATGAAAAAATACAGTGGTTAAAACAGCAGCATGAAAAGCATGATTTAACCGGGCTGCAAATTGCAGAGTTTGGGACCAGAAGACGGTTTAGCTATGATGCCCAATATACGGTTATCGATATGCTGAAAAAAATGTTGCCCGAGTTTTTTGTGGGTACATCGAATATGCATCTGGCAAAAGAATTCGATATTTTGCCCATTGGCACCATGGCCCATGAAATATTTATGCTATCGCAGCAAATTGGCGTGCAACTGGTGAATTCGCAAAAGCATACGTTGGAAACCTGGGTTAAAGAGTTCCGCGGCCAGCTGGGCTACGCCTTAACCGATACCATTGGTATGGAAGCCTTTGTGCGCGACTTTGATTTATATTTCGCCAAATTATTCGATGGCCTGAGACATGACTCCGGTGATCCGATAGAATTCGGAGAACGGGCGATAACCATGTATGAAAACCTGAATATCGATCCAAGAAGTAAAACGATAATCTTTAGTGATGGTTTAGATTTTAAAACCATGGTGTCACTGTTTTTACGCTTTCGCGGGCGCATTCGCACATCTTTTGGTATCGGAACCTTTTTATCCAACGATGTACGGGGCGTTACGCCACTAAATATTGTTATGAAACTGGTACGGGTTAACGACAAACCTGTGGCGAAAATTTCAGATGCACCCGGTAAAAACCTGTGTGAAGATCCGGAATTCGTCAGTTATCTGAAAAAAGTATTCGAAGTAGACTGGGCATAAGGTCACCAATGGCAAATTACACCCGAATAGGCACAGCGGCGCTGCGTCAGATCCCATTTGATTTTAAAGGTAATGTTACGCGGGTCCTCGCGGCTATTGAGCGGGCTGTAGCGGCACATATTAATATACTGTTAATGCCCGAGCTGGCATTAACGGGCTATGGTTGTGAAGATAACTTTAGCTATCAGGAATTCAATGAGGCGGCAGAGTCGGCATTACAGGATGTGCTAGACGGGCTTCACCGTTTGCACCACAAATGTAAGTCGGGTCAGGATTTGCTGGTTGCCATGGGAATGCCAGTGATGTTCCCCGGTGGACAGGTATACAATACTACGGCGTTTGTTAGCGCGAAGGGCTTACATGGATTTGCCTGTAAACAGTATCTAGCCCGCAATGGTGTGCACTACGAACCTCGTTGGTTTGAAGCCTGGCCGCGAGGAAAGGTGGTGAATCATCCCCGCTTTAATGTGCCTTTTGGCGATATTGTGATTGATGCCAGAGGCGTGCGGGTGGGCATTGAAACCTGCGAGGATGCCTGGGTAGCCAATCGTCCGGGGCGGGATCTTTACCATCGCAATGTGGATGTGTTGTTAAATCCCAGTGCCTCTCATTTTTCGGTGGGCAAAAACCATATTCGCGAGCAATTTATTAAAGAAGGCTCTCGGGCATTTGGTGTGGTGTACGCCTATGCGAATTTGGCCGGTACAGAAAACGGCACCAGTATTTTCGATGGCGGGTCGATGATTGCCTCGGAAGGACAGGTGGTTTCCCGGGGAGACCGCTTTAATGTGCGTGATGTGGTTATGAACCAAACCTTGGTTAATTTAAGCGCCAATCGGGTATCTCGAATAAATAGCAGCGAAACCATCCATATTGACGATAATCATGTGGTCACTGCGCCGCTTTCTTTAACCTTGTCCAGCGATGCCGTACTGGCGGCCCGTAAACATGACAGAACCGAAGCGGCCAACGACGAGCTGCCTGCCTTTTGGTCTAGGTTAAGTGATGAAGATCATAACTATACCGAAATTTGCTATGCCCTTGGCAATGGTTTGTGGGATTGGACAACCCGTACTCATACCCACGGCTATGTGGTAAGTTTATCTGGCGGTGCCGATTCTGCCTTAGTGGCCGCCTCGGTGTATGTGTCTCATTTTGTGGCCTTAGAACAATTGGGGGTCAGTGATTATCTTGCTGCCTTACCCCAAGGGCTGAGAGCCAAAATTGCTCCCTTGTCTCAGGGGGAAGATAAAATTACCTGGTTAAAACACAAAGCCATGCCGCAGATTCTGGTGTGTTTATATCAGGGCACCGATAATTCCTCTGACACCACTTTTAATGCAGCTAAATATTTAGCGGAAGAAATCGGCGCTACCTTTCACAGTTGGAATATTGAACCGGTGGTTCAGCAATATCATCAGTTGGTAAATGGCCTGTATCCCGATAAGCCGCTTAGTTGGGACACCGATGACATTGCACTGCAAAATATTCAGGCCCGTAGTCGTAGTCCGGGTGTGTGGATGTTAGCTAACCGGGAAAACAAACTGCTTATTGCCACTTCCAATTTGTCAGAATCGGCGTTGGGGTATGCCACTATGGATGGTGATACTTCTGGCGTAATTTCTGTGATTGCCGGTATTAATAAAACCACCATTCGTAAAATCAACAGCTGGTTAGAGGAAAAAGGGCTGCCGCTAACCATGGATGGCAAAAGTGCGCGTCATCAACTTCAACAGATGCATCGGGTGAATGTTCAGCAACCCACTGCTGAGCTGCGGCCAGAAGAGCAAACCGATGAAGCGGATCTCATGCCCTACGTGGTGTGTGACTTCATTATGAATTGCTATCTTGCCAGGCAAATGTGGCCCAAGAGTATCTTGGTTGAATTGATGTTAAACGGTTTTGACCGAGAGCACGATTTACGTCAACTGGCGGGCTTTGTGGAACGGTGGTTTACCCTGTTTTGTCGTAACCCTTGGAAGCGCTACGGCACCAGAGCTGGGTTTCATATCGAGCAGGTGTCTTTAGATCCCAAAACCTTCCATCGTTTTCCACTACTGAACAATGGCTTTAAAGAGCAGCTTCAATGTATGTGGAATTACGTGGATGAAATAGAAAGCGATTAATTGACGGCGACGATCCCACGGGTTCTGCCATCTTTTACCAGTGGTATTCGCTTACCAGTAACGTTTGTTGCTGGGTCACCGCTGTGGGTAAGTTAAACTGAACCCGGTTTGCTACATCACTGTGCACTTGGGAGTATTCCACGCCCACTTGCCAATGATCAGACACATCATATCGCCAGTTCACGGTTAACCCATGGCCATGACTGTTATTTTGGTCATTTTCAAAAATATCATCTTCATCAACATCAAAAATATCAACCCGGGCCGAAAACCGATGACGGTTCTGTCGGTGACTTAGCATGGCGTAAAATGCATCGTACTGGGTATAGACAAAGCGTTCACCCATCAGGGTATCGCCGGTCATCCATTGCATTAAAATACGGGTTCTCGTGGTGAAATTGTGCTGCATGGCCAAAGAGTGAAATTTGGTGCGCCATGCATATAGTCGTTGCTCGTTTACCGCATTAGGGTCGGCTAAGTTGTCGTAGTAATAGTAGCGTAATTGTGTTTGACGCAAATAGTCGAGATGAAGTCCGGCGTAAACGCCCCATTTGCTATCAATTTCGGTAAATGGCTCTACCCAGTCTGGGTGCCAAATCATGTTGGTATCAATAACGGTAGGGTAGGGCGCAAATTGTAGGCGCTCATGGTGCAGGCTTTGGCGGTCGTGCAGCGCAAATCCACGCCATGAAATAATCGAGCCTAAGGGATCATTACCTTTAAATACCGCCGCACGGAATTCCCAACTCCACGGACTGCGTACGGCTCGTCCTGGCCGATAGATAATAAATTCAGCACCGGCGGTACGCAACTCTTCGCCAATCCAACTATTAATGGCTGACTGGGCGTAAGTGTAGGGCGACAACCAATTGGTATCTACATTTTCCAATGACATTTCGGGGTAAAAGAACCCGACGCGTGCCCGCCATTTTATACGACTGGGTACAAGGGGTTTATAAGTAAGTTGAAGCTGTGTTAGACCAAGATGTTGGTCGCCATCGGCATAATAGCTGCCATCTACCTGGACCTCTAGGGATGGGATCACCGTGTGCTTGATACGCATGACTGATTGCTGCAATGCCATGCCATTATCGTTAAATCGTGTAACCCCAGTGCCACTTTCAAGCCAGGTGGTAGGAAGGTCGGATTGATGCCATACGGCTTGTACTTTACCGCTAAATTCGGTACTCAATGACGAAACACTGACCGCACATAGCAACAGCATCAACCATTTCATTGTATGGCTCCGTTTGCGTTGCTGGAGGTGGCAGCCGTGGTAAGCCAATCATCAAACTGATCGGCAGGAAGCGGTCTGGACATATAATAGCCTTGGGCTCTGGTGCAGCCCACTTTACGTAAATATTCTAATGAGGCTTTATCTTCTACCCCTTCTGCTACCACCTCTAACTTTAAGTTTTTCGCCAACGAGACTATGGTATTTACCAAGGTTTTATCATCACTGCTACTGGCCAGTGACAGTACAAAGGCCTTGTCTATTTTGAGTTCATGAACCGGCATATCTTTTAGCTGTGCCATCGACGAATATCCGGTACCAAAATCATCAATAGACAATTTTATGCCCATACGCTTTAAGGCATTTAGCGCACGAAGGGCATTTTCAGGATCGTGCATAATGGCGCTTTCGGTCACTTCTAAAGTGAGATACTTAGCTTCACTGTTGTATTTGCTCAGTAAATCGCTAACCAATGTCGGCAAGGTCATATCAATAAGATCCACGGCTGAAATGTTCACTGCCACCGAGATATTATGGCCTTTTTCCCGCCAGGCTTTTTGTTGTTTTAATGCCGTTCGTAGACCCCAGTTTGTCACGTTTCGTATTGCACCGGTTTGTTCTGCTAACGGGATAAAATCGTCCGGTGAAATAAATCCGTGCTCTGGATGGATCCAGCGCATGAGGCATTCAACACTGGTAAAAGTATTTGAGGCGATATCCAG
>NZ_JBAHZB010000048.1:0-27902 GCF_036697315.1 Alteromonas sp. 14N.309.X.WAT.G.H12 | reverse complement strand
ATCCACAGCAGACCAAACGCATTATCGCCCTCACCCGCCCCGACGAAGATAAGCATTTAAAGCAGGACAAGCATATGGCAAACCCAGCGCCTCCGATCAATATCGAGGAAATGATTGGCCTTAACGGGCCGGTAATCAATGCCAACACCAGTGTTGCCAAAGTCACTATGCAGGCCGGTGAAAAACTGCCACTGAGTTACAATAAAACAAACACCGAAGTCGTTATTGTGGTGAGTGGAAGTGGCGAAGTCACTGTGGATGGGCATAAACATGATCTGGTACCCAATGCCGTTGTGTTGCTGCCCCCCATGGTGAAATACCGTTTTAAAGCGCACAGCGATCTGGTGTTCTACGCGGTGGTGTCCCCGGCATTTGTGCCAGACGATCATGTTGAGTTAACGGAGTAAATTATCATGTTTAGCTTTAAAAACTGGTGTTTTCTTTTAGTCGGCTTTTTCACCGTTACTAAGAAGGTCATTCCCAAAAAATAACACTCTAGTTAGAAGGGGGAATGCATGGGCTAGATGAGGAACGAAGTGACGTGGCCGCCACGTTTTTGCATCCCGTGGGGTTGGGTGATAGATGCTTACTTTGGCAAACCCTCAAATTCTGGCACATCCCCTAAGCCCTCTTCCCAATCAGCTTTTCGGGATGAAAAGATATGCGCTGTGGGTGCCATAGTGATTTCAGTATCTAAGCATCCCGCCGGAACGACGAGTAATCCTGGGATCTGCGTACTTGGCAATGCCGACCCACACACCTTACAAAAGCTCTTGTTATGACGAGTGCCTGGAAGCGTAAAGGTCGTCACTGCATCGGCACCCGACAGCCAAACCACTTTAGCTGACTGTGAGAATAAATTTGCAGCATGAGCCGACCCCGTATCTTTTTGACAATGCTGACAATGACACAGGTAGAAACTTTCGAAGTCCCCCTGAACCTCAAATTTTACGATGCCACATAGGCAAGAACCAACATGCTTAGTCATTCGATTTCCTCTATAGCCTACATATGACGCACACAAAGACACAATGACTTGCTAAGTTCACTTTTCCGAGAATTCCTTGAGGATTTCCATTGTAGGAGTAGGCTTTGTTACCCAAACACCATTTTCCATTACCTGCATTGTTTCGTTAAAGCCGCCTTGGGAATCAAAATATTGAATTACATCGCTATAGAAATTTTCAATTAACTCAACGTCTCTGTCGCTAGTGAGTGGGGTCTTTATTGAATCAACAATGAGTACTTTTGCAGATACTTGGCCACGCAGGAACAATCTAGCTTGTTCCACATTCCCTTCTTCTATGTTTTTGAGAGCTTGTAGCATAAAACGGCCATTGTCCACATGCTCTTTCGTGTAAGTATTTGCCTGAGCTGAGTAGTTAATGAGGAACGCCGAAAAGAAGCCCAACCCAAAAACAATTAAGGTAAAAACGCCACCAATAACGCCAATTAACATTCTCGATTTCATACACTCTCCTTGTAACTATAACGTCAGAATCGAACGATCCCCTCATAAATTAGAGCGGATTCGATAATATAGACAGGCATGGCGAAATTTTATCTTTTAATTGTACGATATGTCGCCCAAACGAAAAGTAACCAAGTGTTTTTTGCCCCGCTTTAAATTCTTGTTAGCTGTATCTACACTAATACTACTTAATAAAATAACCAACAGGAGGCCCTTTACCACTACTTTTACTTAGCGTTAAAGTATCAATTTTGTTGGGCCATTCCCTTGCTGCCGTTGAACCTGAAGATTCATTTGCAGAAACAAAAGAAGAACTGCGCGTTATAGTGCGATGATGCGCCTTGTTAGCCCAATCACCTCACGGTTGCAGTTTTGCTGCCATGTGCCACAACGTCTGTTTAAATATCATTCACTTCCCTGTTTTAATTTACCTTAAACAACCAGCAATTAAACGACAAGTATTTTTACAAATTACGTTTGCTGAAACGAAGAAAACTGCGCTGCCAATGAACCACCAAACGAATACCACGCGTTGCGAATCACTCTTAGACTGTTTGCTGTGCGCTATTGACTTACAATGCACTGAAACCATAATTCGGTATATATTGGTACTTAGAAAAAGCGAATGGCTAAAAATACCGGCATTCCCCTTGGAAACCAGTTTGATGACTTTATTGCTGGCCAAATTTAAATGATAAAGGCAATAAGCATAATCCATTGAAGGCTTTGGCTGCGCATAAGAAGTTGAGCTTAAACAAATTGATAGACGAGTTGTCTACATAAGGGATAGCTGAATTTGAAACTAAGGTAAGATTTAAAGCGATTGCTGCTACTGGAGACAAAAAGAAAGGTTTAGAACGTCTAGATAAACTTGATTCACATTTTGGCAGCTAACGCCTTGCTCACCGGAAAATAAGGAGCGTAGCGAGTAATTTTTCCGTGTGCAGCAATTTGTTATGCATTTATGTTAACAGGTAATCGTCTGGTTTATCACTTCCCGTATCCAGCGGTGCGCACTGTGACCGTGATTGCGCTCATGCCACACCATACCAACTGAGAATCCTGCCGACTTAATAGGAGACTCTACTACTTTCAGATCTTTGCGCTCAGCAACTAAACGTTGCGGCACCAGCGCTACAAGGTTTGATTGAGAGACGAGCTCGGGGATAAGCAGAAATGAAGCAGCCGATAAAATAACCTTGCGTGAGTGCCCCAGCGTTTCCAAAATCTGGTCAATGGATGTATAAAAATTGCCTCCACTGAGCGAAACAACAACATGCTCAAGCTGAACATAATCTTCAATCATCATCCCATCAAAAATATGCGGATGATCTCGGCGCCCAACAAGCACATAGATTTCATCATATAAATGCCTGGAACGTAAAAAAGGCGGTGCTTCATTCGGTGTCATGAGAGCAAGATCCACTTCGCCGTCTGCCATCTGAGCTTCCAATCGCGTTGGTTCCAGATTCCGTAATCCAACTCTAATATTTGGAGCTTTCCGTCTCAACTCTTTAACAACAGACAATCCGAGTAAAGCTTGAAGGTAGTCGGTACAAGCCAATATCAAGGTTAGCTTTGCTTGGGTAGGTTCAAAGTGCTGGTGTATTGTCAGCGTATCCCGCACCTGATCTAGGGCACTGTGCAAAGGAGAGCGTAACTCCAAAGCTCTTGCCGTTGGAATCATTCCTCGCTGGGCCGGAATAAGTAGCGGGTCATTAAACATATCCCGTAGTCGGCTCAACTGTGCGCTGACTGTAGGCTGACTTAAATGTAAACGAACAGCAGCCTTGGTGACATTTTGCTCTTCAAGTAATGCCTCCAACGTTGCTAGTAAATTGAGATCTAACCGTTTGGTATCGATATCCTTTTGCCCTATCTAAAAAAACTTCAATTTATCAAATACCTGATTCTATTGCATGCTGCGCTCTGTTTCTACAAAAACCGAGTAATTCACTCGTTAAAACCAATTGAGGAAAAGAGCAATGCCAAAGACAGTACTAGTTGTATATGCACATCCGGAGTCTACATCCCTAACTTGCCAATTCGTGAGGGAAACGATACAAAAGTTAGTGCAGCGAGGTCATACCATCCTCCAATCAGACTTATACGGTATGGGATGGAAAGCGATTTTTGACGAAAGCGACTTTCCAAACCGCATTAACAAGAACCGGCTCGACTTTATCCAGGAGTCTGAGAATGCTTATGCAACCGACCAGCAAACCTTGGACATAGCCACTGAACAACGTAAGCTGCTTGCCGCTGATATAGTCATATTTCATTTCCCACTTTGGTGGTATGGGATGCCAGCTATTCTAAAGGGCTGGATAGACCGAGTTTATGCATACGGATTTGCCTACGGGTATAAAGGCGAAGGAAACCGTTATCGTTATGGAGACGGGATTCTCAAAGGCAAGCGAGCTATACTGTCGGTTATGGTGGGCGGCCCAGCGGAAGACTATGCCCCTCGAGGTATTAATGGACCACTAGACGAACTATTATTTCCAATTACTCACGGCGCACTCTTCTTCCCGGGATTTGATGTGTTACCTACCCATGCTGTTTATGGAACCGGAAAATTGGAAATAACGGCAGCTAAAAAAGAATTTGCGGTTTGGCGTTCTCGTCTTGAGCATATTTTTAATGAGGCACCCATTCCGTTTCGACGTCAGAACAGTGGTGATTATCAGGGTGGAATTCTTTCTGATCATATCTGTTCAGGAAAGTCGGGGCAGTCTATTCACATAGACAATTAATCGTCTATGTGAAAATAAAAATATCGGAAGATAAGTTTTAAGAAGCTGCCCCTAACTTTCCAATAGCGGGCGCAGGCGCGTGGGGCATAATGGCGAAGCCGCCCCGCGTGTATGCGTCCCAGCGAACGCAGTGAGTGTGTTGATTGGGTTGTTATGCATGTGTTTGAAAAAAGTTTGCGATTTTTGAAACAACAACCAAAGCAACAGCCCCAACAACTACAAACAAAAATGCCCAGATCGGTATCCAGATTAAAGCTAGAGCAGATGTTGAAGAGGTATGTTCATCTGTAAATAATGAGTGTTGCATTCCTAAGTACCCGTATAGGATAAATGAAATAGCAAAGAGAGTAATAATCCAAATCCCTACTTTACCGATGATAGACTTAGTTACACTTGATTTTGCAGCAAATAGACCTATTGCGACAAAAGGTATTATGCGAAAGGCAGCGGAGAGTAAATAGCTTTTAGCAGTAGCATATTGAAAAGTCCGCTCAATTGCTTGTGAAAACTCCAAGTTGCCAACGAATATAGCAAGTAAAAATTTGGAAAGGTATTCGTTTAAGAACAAAAATGCCAATATGAGAAATACCCAAAAAATCTTTTTCATAATCCATCCTTTAAATGCATAACTTCCGTTTAAGGGGCGCAGACATGTGGGCTAAAATCCGAACGAAGTGAGCAGCCCACATATTTGCGTTCCAGCCCGCGCAGCGGGCGTGCTTAATTTTTTTGTATGGATAATAACTCACCTAACTTAAATCCTTTTTTATCAATTTAGGGTATTGTGAGACCCAGGCTTTAGCAGCAACTAAAGCTTTCTATTTGGCAGTTCGATTAATTTTTGGCTCCTCAATTGAGAGACCGATAACAAGAAAGAACGCCTCATAGGACTCCAAGCACCACACTCGAATAGTCTACTGGGTCTCGAACCCGCATTATGCAAGCAAGAGTCAGCTTATTATGAACACTATTACAAAGCAAAAAATTAACGTTGGGGTAGATACTGGCAAGTCACAGCTTGATATTTACATCCGGCCTTTGGATATCTTTTTCTCTGTAGAAAATAATGAAATAGGGATCAAAGAAGCGATTGTCCAACTCAAAAAATATCAGCCCGAAAGAATAGTTGTTGAAGCGACGGGCAGGCTAGAAATGCCTTTTGCAATGGCGTGCGCCGAAGCTAAACTTCCGTTTGTCATTGCCCACCCAGTTCACATAAAACGGTTTGCTGGGGCTATAGGGCGACGAGCTAAAACTGATAAGCTCGACGCTAAACTAATAGCGCATTTTAGTGAGGTGATAAAACCTGACTTAACTCAGCTAAAGCCCAAAGCCATGCGCGCTATGAGCGATTTAGTAACGCGTCGCAATCAACTCCTTTCCATGCAAACAATGGAAAAGAATAGAATTCAAATCATGCCGAAAGACCTTGCGATGACGATAAAGCCGATATTAACTGCTTTAAGCAATCAGATAAAAAAGGTCGAAGAAAAGATCATGAAGATGATTGAGTCGACGCCGGAATTTAAAGCGAAAGACCAACTGCTTCAGAGCATGAATGGTGTTGGAAAAGTTGCAGCTGCGTCGATAATAAGTAATCTACCTGAGCTTGGTTATATGACAAACAAACAAGCAGCAGCTTTAGTTGGAGTTGCACCGATCAACAAAGAAAGTGGAAGATATAAAGGGCATCGGAAAATACAGGGTGGCCGGCACCAAGTAAGAACAGTACTATTTATGGCTGTGATGTCAGCGATTCAATCAAACCCTGTATTTAAATCTTATTACGGTAAGTTAGTTAGCGGGGGAAAACCAAAAAAAGTAGCCTTGATTGCTTGTGTCAGAAAAATGGTAATAGTACTGAATTCAATGTTGAGAGATGGCGTGATGTGGGAAGCGCCAAAGGCTCTGAATTAACTATTGACGCCATAGTCTCTTGTTATAAGCCATTTTAAATACAACCTAGTTTAGCTACGTTAATCACCACAGCCACCACCAGAATCTGAACCCTCATTCCCCGAATATAGATTGCTACTACCAGAACCGTCCGCAACAGGATTGCGACCTTTTACTTTAGGGTTTATTGAGCGAAGGACAACCAAAGTAATAGCAGGGCCACCTATTGGAATAAGCCAATTAACAAGTAAGGTAATAGCTCGAGAGCTATTATTGATAAACAATGTGCTGTTAACAGCTAGAGTATTAAAAAATGCCCAAGCCAAATGAACACACACAATCCCAGCTAATAAGTAAACCATGAGTTAGGTTTTCCTGGTGGCATATAACGCTAAGCTTTGGGGCGCAGGCACGGGGCTATAATCGCGAAGCGGCCCCGTGTTTGCGTCCCAACGACCGAAGGGAGTGCCAACAGCGTTTTGTTATATTTCACTTAGTGCTCCGGTCTCATTTAATACGGGCTGTGCCCACCTATAATATTCTGATCTGTCATCAAACCAAGGCCAAAAACCATCAGTTGTTGGCCATATCATTTGTAACATATCAAAATCATCACCATCATGTAGCCACAGTCCCCAGCCTAAATATTCTTCGTAATGTGATTTGTCCACTTTTATGAAACAAACATCAAAACCACCAAGAAAATCAGAATAGTATTTACCAGGTTCAAAAATTTCACCTGCAAGTAAACGATTTTTATAGTTATTAATAACAGAGTGAGCCAAATCAAGCTTGAGACCGACAATAATTAAATCCGGTTTGTTTTGTTGCTTGTTGATTCCAATCGAATAGCTAAAGCAGGGTTCTCCATCCCCTTCCATAACTTTTAATACGTGACATCCAAATTCTTCGATGTCACTCAGTGCCTTCTCATCCCTTTCGTCCACTAAAATCTCCGTGAAATATAACAATTTATTATACGGAAAAAATCCTCAATGCGGTGCGGAGTATTTCCATATATCACACTATTAATCCTCTAACTTTTACATAAATAAGTTACAGCATCAATATCTTACCCGTTTACGCTAAAGTTATTTTATTAGTGCGGCATGGTTCCAGTTTATCTCACCTTGTAAAAAACTGGCCGATGTTCTCTCTCATCAAAAAGCAGTAAAAAATGTTCTTGCTTATGAATGACTGCCCTTACGAATAGCCCCCACGATTAGGTTTGGTATGTCATATCGCCTAGTTACGCTACCTGTACCCCTAAACGCAGGTTATGTTGTCGTTGGCAGTGACGAAAAATATCGCAAACCGGTAGCGGCCTGAGGATGGTGAAATTTTCACCTTTTGGCACACATTTACACTTTACTTCTCACAAATACTGTATATATTTACACGTACTGTATAAATATACTGCGGTGAACATATGCTTGTTAATCTATCAATTAAAAACTTCGCGGTTGTTAAACAACTCACTGTCAATTTGGAAGAAGGCTTAACGGCCATCACTGGCGAAACCGGTGCCGGGAAATCCATTGCCATTGATGCGTTAAGTTTGTGTCTGGGCGAGCGGGCAGATGCCGCTTCGGTAAGAAAAGGGGCCAGCAAAGCCGAAATTGTGGCCCATTTTTCGTTGCGTAACCAAACTGCTGCCGTGAATTGGTTAGAAGAACATGCATTGGTTGACGATGATGATGCCAGCTGTTTTATTCGCCGGGTTATTTCACGGGAAGGCCGCTCTAAAGCCTTCATTAATGGCAGTCCGGTGTCTTTACAGCAGCTTAAAGCTTTTGGTCAGTATCTTATTGCTATACACGGGCAAAATACCCATTTGCAACTTTTAAAAGACGATTACCAGCGTAAGCTTGTTGATCAATACGCTCAGCATAGCCAATTAGAAGCGGATGTACGCAACACCTACCAGCTTTGGAAAGAAAAACAACACGAACTAAAAACCCTGCAGGAAAAAGCCGAACAACGGGCCGACAGGCATCAGTTATTAAGCTACCAGGTGGAAGAATTAAATGAATTCGCCCTTGCCGAAGATGAATTTGTTGAATTGGAAAAAGAGCATCGCCGGTTAAGCCATGGTCAAACCCTGCTAGAGCAGGCTCAAACTAGCTTCTATCACCTTTATGAAAGCGACGAAGGTAACGCGCTGTCTATTATTCAAAGTGGTCTGGATAAACTGTCTGAGCTGGAAGCCCACGATTCTGCATTAACGCCCATTATCGCCCTTTTAAACGAGGCATCCATTCAGGTAGAAGAGGCGGCAAGTGAACTGCGGGCGTACTGTGATGGCCTGGAAATCGACCCTCTTCGCTTACAACAGGTAGAAAGCCGCTACAGTAAGGCCATGGAGTTAGCCAGAAAACATGCCGTAACCCCGGAAGCCTTATATGAACACCACCAGCAACTTGTCAGTGAATTTAAAACCCTAGCCAATGACGAGAACAGGTTGGAAGCATTGTCTGAAGCGGTAGTGGAAGCCAAACAATGCTACATGGCAGCATGCAAAAAATTAAGCAAATCGCGACAAATTGCTGCCGCTAAGTTAGGCACGGCGATTGAAGATCAAATAAGACAAATGAACATGCCCCACGCGGTAGTAGACTTGCAGGTTACAATGAGAGACGACAAGCCGCCTACTCCTCACGGTTTAGATGACGTTACCTTTAAAGTGTCTACAAATCCTGGCCAGGAAGCCGACAAACTGGAAAAAGTGGTTTCGGGCGGTGAATTATCCCGTATTGGCTTAGCCATTCAGGTACTCACGCAAAGTCAGCACGGCATACCTACCATGATTTTTGATGAAGTCGATACCGGTATCAGCGGGCCTACTGCAGCCATTGTCGGTGCACTATTACGTAAATTAGGTATGAATAGTCAGGTACTGTGTGTTACACATTTACCTCAAGTTGCGGCGCAAGCGCATAATCAATTGTTTGTAACCAAATACAGTGACGCCAATTCCACCGAAACACAAATGCTGGCCCTTACACGACAAGATCGTATTGACGAGTTAGCGCGCTTGTTAGCTGGCGATAAAGTCACCGAAAGCGCGTTAGCAAATGCAAAAGAACTTCTGGAAAGTGCGGAATCGAACTAATAAGCAGTTGATTGGTCATAACTGATTGGGTAGCATGCTGTCGCGCATTATTTTAGGGCAGCTCACTATTGAAGTACTGAGTGACTAAATAGTGTAGTGCCCGTAACTATAATTAAGCATAAACTGGACAAGCTCACGCATGAAGTTGTATCGAATCACTATTTTATTAACTGCTGTACTGTTTTCGACCGCCTGCACTAACTGGATTTATCGCATTGATGTTCCGCAAGGCAACTATCTTGATGAACGAGACGTAAAAAAATTGCGCATTAATATGACAAAAGAACAGGTCATCTATGTTCTCGGGCATCCAGTGGTACAAGATTCATTCGATAACGATACCTGGTATTTCGTATACGATATGAAACGCGGCATGGAAAAACGCGGAAAAGATTTCCAGAAAAAATTGATATTAAACTTCGAAGGAAACAATTTAGTCTCTGTTGAAGGTGATTTTGAATTGTCAGAAGACTTTAATACACCACTTGATGAATAACCCTTACCCATATTCGCTTAAATAAGACGAATGAGGTTTTCAAGCATAAACAAGATGGCACCGATTAGGCCACCCACCAAGGTGCCGTTTATGCGAACTTTTTGAAGATCTTTGCCAATATTAAGTTCAATTTGTTCGGCCATTTGCTTGTCATCCCAAGCAATAATGGTGTCTCGAATATGCCCTGTTAAAAAGTCTGCCACTTCTGGCGCCACTTTACGCCCCACCTCGGCGGCATGACCATTGATTGCCGTTGCAAGTGCTTCATCATTTTCGATAGCTTGTCCCAACTTCTGAAACGCTTCCCCTAATTTACTGGAAAACTGCCCACCTTGGGCGCCAACGTCTTCAATTAACCAAGTTTTCGTATCTTGCCAAATCTGTGCAAGATACAAATGAAGCTTGTCATTTTCGACTAGTTGATCCCGCAGCGAATTAAGCTTGTTTGCCATTGCCGGGTCGGCATCCATCTTCTGAATAAAATCATCCAAATAGAGATCAAAGTGCTCTCGCACCGGATGCACTGGGTCATCGGCAATATCATTGAGAATACTAGCAATGGCCTTTGAAGCAATCTCAGCCCCCTGCTCACTTAACCACGAAGTGGGCAATATTTTCTCAAGACGGTGATATTCTTCTTTCAAATACAGGTGCAGCTTTTGAGCAATAAAAGCCTGGCTTTCAGGTTGCTTTGCCACTGCGGCTATTTTCAGTAAAAGTTGGTCGAGTACATCTTGATGTCGGCCATCCCGAGTCAATACTTTTAATATCCCCGTTGCTAACGGTGACATATCCATTTTCCGTAATGCCCGCTTAACCCCCGAAAGTAGCATTTGCTGAATGGGTTTATCGTCCAGCACTCGCACTACCTCTGCTACGGTTGTAGCCATAAACTGGCTTAGACGCTGCGCGTTGTCGGCTTGCTTTAACCAGCGGGCAAATCCCTGGGCCGGTTGGCTTTTTTCAATCAGCTGACTCACCGTTTGCGCGTTAAAAAACTTTTCTTTTAAAAACAAGGAAAGGTTAGATGCCACCGACACTTTATTTTGCGCAATGATGTTGGTATGGGGTATGGCATAACGCGATGGAATAGGACGAAACAAGGCTGTTACGGCAAACCAGTCGGCTAAACCGCCCACTAACGCCGCTTCCGATGCCATTTTAATTAACCCTGCCCAGATCGGCCAGGGCATGAGCCAATGGCGCAGTTCCGCCACCGTGGTTAGCAAAAATATGCAGGCCGCGCCCACCAGCCACAACAATGCAATGCGTTTTGCCCGCTGCAATTGCTGATGCTTTTTATCTAATATTGAAGTATTCAGTGGCTATTCCTTTACGTTCTGTAAACCGCATTTCCAAAAGGTCATCCTTGACCAAGGTGGGGTTAATCCCAGTCTGGTGCAAAATCGGGATCAACAATACGCTCGCCATTATCAAGGTCGTCAATACGGAGAATATCGTCTTTACTTAGCTTCACTTTACCATATTCCATATTGGCGATAAGGTGGGCTTTGTTGGTCGACGACGGGATCCCGTGGATCCCCTTTTCCTCCAACCATGCTAATACAACCTGTGCGGGCGTGGCATCGAATTTCTCCGCCACTGCATTAAGTGTTGCATCCTTCATGATTTTTCCCACTGCAAACGGCATATAGGCCGTTACACCGATATTCTTTTCCTTACAATGGGCCGCTACTTGACGATTTTGGAAAAACGGGTGCAGTTCGATTTGATTGGTAAAAATCTCCCCTACCCCTAAAATGGATTCGGCTTCATCAATTTGCGCCATGGTAAAATTAGATACGCCAATCTTCTTGGTCAGCCCTTCCTCTTTGGCCTGTTTTAAGAGGGCAAATAGGTGCTCATGGGAACTTTTTGCTCTGGCGACGGCCAGTGAATAAGCAGCAAATCTACCTGATCGACTTTTAATTTACTCAAGCTTTCGTGCACAGATGGGATAAAGCGGGTTTCGTCTAGGTTTTCGAACCACACTTTGGTGGTAATAAAAAAATCGTCTCTGGATAGTCCCGACGTTTTAATGGCATCACCAATTTGTTCTTCATTACCGTAAAACTGTGCCGTATCAATATGACGGAAACCCACTGAAATAGCATCACCCACAGCACGGAAGGCTACGTCACCTGTTAAGCGATATGTTCCGGCACCTAACTGAGGCATGGTTTGCATAATCTGTTTTCTCCTGTTCAATAGCGTGTGACAGCGTGTTTTGCCATCGTCAATTGGATCTACGTACTTACACCTTTAAGAGATTAAACTTGGTGACGTATTTTCAATGATCACCGCGTTCTATGCCCACAGACATCAGATGAATAGGGTTTTAGGTATAAAAAGGAATACGAGGAAATAACCCCCATTATCGATTTACCGGCCACCAGTTGATACGCTCTGTACATCGTTGAAATGGAGTTGATGAGCAGATTAGTTATGTCTCTTTACACGTCTTTTATTTTCGTACTTATGCTACTTATTCCCGCATCAGCAGTGGCGAAAAGTACCTATTCGGTAGGCATTGAAGCATATGAAACGGTTCAGTATCAACCGGTGCGCGGAGATAAATATCAGCCGTTAATTGAAGAGCTGTTAGAAGCGTTTGCCCTTGAAGAAGGGATAAAAATTAACTATCAAGCTTTACCTGCCGAGCAATACCAAGACTGGTTTGAACAACATTCCATTGATTTTCGCTTTCCTGATAATCCAAAATGGACAAATTGGAGCCACACCCTATTTTATAGCCAGGCTGTTATCAGTTTTTGTGACGTCACTCGGGTATTGCCAGAAAATAATTGGATGCGTAAACCTGACATTAGCCGACTTGGCACCTTGCCCAATCATCCGTTAAGTAACGATTGGATCCGGCAAGTGAAAAAAGGCTATTCAACCGTGCATGAATATCAAACGGCTGCGCAGTTGGTTCATGCGCTGATAAGTGGTGATGTGGATGCCATTTTGGCGGAACATTCCCAAGTTGATGATGGGGTAGCACAATTAGCCCTCGGATCTGATGTCCTCGCGCCTTCTCAATTCATTCCCGATATAAAAGATGATTTGCGGATTTCCAGTGAACTGTACCCAGCGATGCTGGAAAAATTCGACCAATACATAAAAACACATCAAGCCTTTATTACACAAATCGCCCGTCGCCATGGTATCGACAACGGACGAGCTTGCACCCAAACCGGTGCTCACAATCAGTCAGAACTGGCCGAGTGACTTCTGCTTCGCTGATGATTTTGACGGGCGCGATGTTTTTTCACAGAACGACGCATACGGGTTAAGCGAGCATGATCCAACTTACTCTGGCGAACATCCACCAACGACTCGGTTTCTTTGGGCAATTGCACCAGATCCCGCAAGCCATTAACCTGATCTAAGGGAAGTTCAACCCATGCGCCCTGGGGCAGACGTTTTTGCAATTCCACAGGCCCATAACGCACCCGCATTAATCGGCTCACTTGCACATCTTGAGATTCCCACAACCGACGCACTTCGCGGTTTCTGCCTTCTGCCAAGGTAACGTTATACCACCGGTTCATGCTCTCATCATCAGAAACCGCTTTGCTGCGCGGGGTGATTTCAGTAAAACGGGCATCCCCGTCTTCCAGCTTCACGCCTTTTTTCAACACATTGATGGTTTTGCCAGACACTTCCCCAAATACCCGAACCGCGTATTCGCGCTCCACTTCACATTTAGGGTGCATCAATCTGTTGGCCAGTTCACCGTCATTGGTAAACAACAACAAACCACTGGTGTTAATATCCAAACGCCCAACGGCAATCCAACGACCAACACGTATGGCTGGCAGCCGGGTAAAGACGGTAGGACGGCCTTCCGGATCCTGACGACTGCACAATTCACCTTCGGGTTTGTTGTACATCAACACCCGACACACGGGTTTTTCCACCTGCCGCGAAAGCAAATGGCCATCAACACGTATTTGCGCGGTAATTTCCACTCTGTCACCTAAGGTGGCAACTTGTCCATCCACTGAAACTCGTCCAGCCTGAATCCAACGTTCCATTTCACGTCGTGATCCCAGGCCTTGATTAGCCAGTACTTTTTGCAACTTTTCACTCATTTTCTTCTCGCTCTTTGTTAGCGGTTTCAATCGCACGGTCATCTTCAGACGGTGCATCTAGTGTCGCCGTCGCTGGCGGCTCGTATTGGACGTCCAGTGCTTCAAATACGTCAGAACTGGGAAGATCGGCCAATGATGTTAACGAAAAATAATCTAAAAACTGTTTGGTTGTGGCATACAAAGCCGGTCGACCCGGTACCTCTTTGTGTCCAACGACCTTTATCCATGCCCTTTCCGTAAGGGTACGAATAATATTACTGCTCACCGACACGCCTCTTACCGCTTCAATTTCGCCACGGGTAATGGGTTGTCGATATGCAATCAATGCCAGTGTTTCAAGCATAGCACGTGAATATCTTGGTGCACTTTCCTGCCACATTCGACTAAGCCAAGGACTTAGGCTATCAACGGATTGAAATCGATAGCCACTGGCAACTTCAACTAGCTGAACACCGCGGGGCTGATAATCGAGTACGAGCTCTTTTAACACGCCATTTAATGCCCGCTCGCTAACCGTAAATTCGGCTAACACCGTTTCTCGTAGGGTCGATTTAGACACCGGGGAATCAGCCACAAATATCGCCGCTTCCACCAGTTGTTTAAGCTGGGTTTTGTTAATCTTCGCCATGACAACCTAATTTTACATGAATTCTGGTGTAGGGTCCTGCCTGAACACATAATAAAAGTTGTTCTTTTACCAGTTCCAATATTGCCAAAAACGAAACCACCACGCCCGCTCGCCCTTCGTCGATGGTAAACAGTGCCTCCAGAGGCGTGTAAGCGTCTCGGGTGACCATGCTTAATATTTGACTCATACGCTCCCGCGTACTTAAAGTTTCCGCTTCAATGGTATGGTGCTCGAAGGCCGCTGCCCGCTTCATGGCATGACTAAAAGCCATAACCAGTTCCTGCAATGAAACATCCGGCTCAATGCGCACAGGCGTAACGCTAGGCGGTACATCGGCTTTCACCGCAAAAACATCCCGTTCTAGTCGTGGCTGGGCATCCAGTGCCCCGGCCGCCTCTTTAACGGCTTCATATTCTTTTAAACGACGGATCAGTTCAGCTCTTGGATCCTCTTCCTCATCATCGTCACTGGTAGGCCGAGGAAGCAATAAGCGCGATTTTATCTCTGCCAAAATAGCGGCCATAAGCAGGTATTCGGCAGCTAGCTCCAGTTTAAGGCTCTTCATCACCTCAACATATTCCATATACTGAAGCGTGATGGTTGCCACCGATAAATTCACAATATCCATTTTTTGCTTGCGAATTAAGTAAAGCAATAGATCCAAAGGCCCTTCGAAGGTTTCCAGAATCACTTCCAGCGCATCGGGAGGAATATAGAGATCTTCCGGCTTCTCAACAACCGCCTCCCCGTTAATAAAGGCTAAGGGAAGAGGTTGCTGCACTGGGGCGCTGTTTACCGTATCGTCCTTCTCAGGCATTGACTGATTTCGCTACACTAAATTACAAAAATGGCGCCGGATCACCACTGCCTTCACGTAAAATCACCGCTTCGCCATCGGAAAAATCCACCACGGTTGTGGGTTGCTCTACCAGAAACCCACCATGAATAATCAAGCCAACATGTTTTTCCAGCTTATCTCGAATCGCATCGGGATCAGACTCGGCCATGGTATTGCCCGGTAAAATTAACGATGTGGACATCAAAGGCTCATTCAAGGTTTCTAATAATTTTAACGCGATAATGTTGTCCGGTACCCGTATGCCAATGGTCTTTCTTTTTGGGTTCTGTAAACGCCGAGGCACTTCTCGGGTCGCTTTAAACACAAAGGTGTAAGGCCCAGGCGTATTATTTTTCACCTGTCTAAACGCCGTGTTGTCTACTTTGGCGTAAATGGATAGCTCTGACATGTCACGACATACCAGGGTAAAATTATGATCTTTTTCAATTCGGCGTATTTGACACAAACGCTCTAAGGCGCGCTTGTCTTCCATTTGGCAACCAATGGCGTAGCCGGAATCCGTTGGATAAACAATCACTTCGCCTTTGCGGATCAGTTCAACAGCCTGGTTAAGCAGACGTTGTTGTGGATTGTCTGGATGAATGTAAAAAAACTGACTCATTGAGATGTCCTGTTATGAATGAGCAACTTGCGGCCAGTCATGCCAAACCGGCGTGAGCTGTGACGCTATGCCCAGATTACGTCCTAACTCCGTCCACCTGGACGGGAAATGAAAATCAGAACCTGCAGAAGCCAACAATTGATGCGTAGACGCGAGCTCGTTAATTAACATTTGTTTGTCTTTGCTTAAGCCGGGAAATGCCGTCTCAATGGCATCACCTTCGCATAGCGCAAACTCTTCCACTAAGCGTCGTAACCATTTGGCTGTCATGTCATAGTGCGCAGGGTGCGCCAATACGGCCCGGCCTCCTGCGGCGTGGATATGAGAAATGGCGGCTTGCATGTGTGGCCAAACGGCCTTAATAGCGGCACGCTTTCCTTTTCCGAGGTACTTTTTAAACACCGTATCCATGGAAGACACGCCGTAGTCTTTGACTAAAATGCGGGCAAAATGCGCTCGGGTAACCTGACCGACGCCGGCGAGAGAAAAGGCTTTTTCTGCAACTCCTTCAAAACCACACTTTACCAGTTTTTCCCCAATCTTAAGAGCACGTTCGCGACGAATTTCACCTTGTTGCGACAAGAAACGGCATAACGCTTCATTTTGCGTATCCACGTTTAATCCCACGATATGAATATCAAAACCATGCCAGGCGGTGGAAATTTCCACGCCGTTAATAATGGTTAGCTTACGTTTTTGTTGGGCTTGTGCGTTGTGAGCCGACGGTAAACCCGCAAGGGTATCGTGATCGGTGATGGCCAGCACATCAAGCTGTAAATTATGCGCCCGCAACACTAATTCTTCGGGCGTAAGGTGGCCGTCTGAGTAGCGGGTATGACTGTGAAGATCAATTTTCAATGGCTTATTTAAAATTCCGGTTGACACAGATACGTTTTTGTTTTCTTCTATAGGGCACAGTATACGTATTAACGTCTTCGATGCCTATCGAAGTTTAACCGAGACATGATAATGCAAAATCAACGAGCAACAGGCGTAACATTCAACGCTGTTTGGTGGTGGCACTCCCTGAATTAACGGGCGGTGTATGCGTTAGTGCGTATTTAAAACACAATAAAGGCCCGTTTAACGGGCCTTTTTTTTTAATCGCAGCAGGAGATCTTGCGACAATGAGTTTAGCAGAACTGGGCTCTCAGCCAGGCAAAGTGGAAACAATAGAGCAAACAGGCGTATATCTTAACGACCCCCTGGCCGCTTTTACCCATTTATGTGCCAATCACTCTAATGCCTTGCTGTTAGAGTCAGCGGAAATCGATAGCAAAGACGACTTACAGAGTTTACTCATGGTCGACGCTGCCATGCGTATCGTGTGTCGTGGCAATCAGGTAACATGCAGTGCGCTCACACCAAATGGCGAATCAATACTCCCCTTATTTACCGAGCAATTAGGTGATATTGCCCATATCACCCAACAGCACACCACCTTAACGATGACATTTCACACCGAAGATTCATCGTTAGATGAAGATTCCCGTTTAAAAGCCGCCAGTATTTTTGATGGCCTGCGGGTGTTGGTGAAACAAATTCAACCTATCCGTCAGCATCCTCATGCGGTTTTTCTCGGCGGTGTGTTTGCCTACGATTTGCTTGCCACCTTCGAACAATTGCCGGATGTACCTGACGGCGAAAACGATTGTCCTGACTATGTGTTTTATCTTGCTGAAACCCTGCTTATTGTGGATCATCAAACTCGCCAAACCCAGTTGGTAGGAAGTGTATTTAGCGGCCCCAATGTGGCACAAAGTTATTTCGATGTGGCCCAACGTTTAGAACATTTGCAATCAAAATTAAAAGAGATCCCCTCGCCACCACCTTTAACATTGCGCCAGGCCGCACCCGATGTGGAAAACGTGGACACAGATAAAAGCGACGATGCCTTCATTGAAGATGTGATTTCCCTTAAATCCCACATTCTTTGCGGCGATATTTTTCAGGTTGTGCCATCCAGAACCTTTTCCCTGCCCTGCCCAGACCCCTTGTTAGCCTACGCACAATTGAAGCTCAGTAACCCCAGCCCTTACATGTTTTATATGCAAGATGCTGACTTTACTATCTTTGGTGCATCCCCTGAATCGGCAATTAAATATGAAGCCGAATCTAATCAGGTCGAGATTTATCCCATCGCAGGCACGCGCCCAAGAGGCAAGCGCCCCAACGGCGCTATAGATCACGATTTAGACAGCCGAATTGAACTCAATCTACGGGAAGATGACAAAGAAAAAGCAGAACATATTATGTTGGTGGATTTAGCGCGAAACGATGTCGCCAAAGTCAGTCAGCCCGGTAGCCGCTACGTCAAAGATTTATTGAAAGTTGACCGCTACTCCCATGTGATGCACTTAGTCTCCCGTGTGGTGGGCCAGTTACGCGACGATCTCGATGCTCTGCATGCGTATCAAGCATGTATGAATATGGGCACCCTGGTAGGCGCACCGAAAGTCAGTGCAGCCACACTCATCCGCGAGGTAGAAAAGAAACGCCGTGGCAGTTATGGCGGCGCAGTGGGTTACCTAAACGGAAATGGTGACATGGATACCTGTATTGTTATTCGTTCGGCCTTTGTTAAAAACAACCGTGCCTATATTCAAGCGGGCGCTGGCGTGGTTCACGACTCCGATCCACAGTCAGAAGCGGATGAAACACGCACAAAAGCACAAGCGGTGATTAACGCCGTTAAACTTGCACTTAAGTCAGGAGAGTAATATGAGCCAAGCCATCACTGTTTTCCTCCTTGATAACGTCGACTCCTTTACTTATAACCTTGTGGATGAGCTACGGGCCCTTAATTTAAACATTTTGGTATACCGTAATACGGTCAGTGCTGATATTCTCTTTGCCCGCATGGAAAAAGAAGCGGAACAAGGCCCGGTATTATTGTTGTTATCTCCCGGCCCTGGCAGCCCACACGAAGCCGGTTGTATGCCAGCGTTACTCAACAAAGTGCAGGGGCGCTTTCCCGTTCTTGGCATCTGCCTTGGACACCAAGCCATTGTTGAACATTATGGCGGTACGGTAGATAGGGCGCGGGAAGTCATGCACGGAAAGGCCTCACCAATCACACACACAGGGGAAGCAATGTTTGCCAATATGCCACAGCCTTTGCATGTAGCACGTTATCACTCGTTAGTGGCCACCACCTTACCGGAAGGTTTACAAACCATTGCCACCTTCGATGATATGGCAATGGCGGTTTATCATCCCGATGACTGTATGCTGGGATTTCAATTTCATCCAGAATCTATTCTCACGGCACAAGGCAGCCGCCTTTTGCTTCAAAGTATTCAATATTTAACTCATAAGGAGTCTGCACATGTATGATGCCACTCCCCTGCTAGACATTTTATTTAAAAAAGAACACCTGACTCAGGCACAATCTTTCGCCCTATTTAACAGTATTATGCGTGGTGAGCAGCCCGATGTCATGCTGGCCACCATACTCACGGCGTTAAAGCTGAATGGAGAGGCTCCCTACGAAATCGCTGGTGCAGCCAGCGCAATGGTTTCTAATTCCCTTCCCTTCCCAACGCCAGACTACCCCTTTGCAGACATTGTGGGTACCGGCGGAGACGGGCACAACACCATTAACATTTCCAGTGCAGCAGGCATTGTCGCAGCAAGTTGCGGCGTCAAAATTGCCAAGCATGGAAACCGCAGTGTTTCCAGTCGTTCAGGCTCTGCGGATTTGTTTCGTCAATTCGGTATTAAACTGGAAATCAGCCCAGAAACTGCCCGCCAGTGCTTAGATGAAACCAACTTTTGCTTTTTATTTGCACCGGTTTACCACGCCGGTATGCGCCACGCTGCGCCCATTCGCGCGGCATTAAAAACCCGTACCATCTTTAATATTCTTGGCCCGCTTGCGAATCCTGCTGGGCCCACACACGGTCTGTTTGGGGTGTATTCCCCTGAATTACTCAAGCCCTATGCCCAAACGCTGATGCTGCTCGGTCAGCACCGTGCCATGATTGTTCACGGTGATGGCCTTGACGAACTGGCCTTGCATGGCGAGTCACAAATTCTCGATCTGGAACACGGTGATATCCGGTCCCTTACGGTAACACCCGCGGATTTCGGCTTACCCAGTTATCCTTTAAGTGCCATTGAAGGGGGAACCCCTGATGACAACCGTAAAATGATAGAAGCGGCATTGTCCGGTGAAGGTAAAGAAGCTCACCGCGCAGCCATCGCCATGAATTGCGGCGCACTGTTAACCCTGACCGGTCATGCCAAGGGCTTTAAAGAAGGCGCTGAAATGGCCATGGAATCCATGCGCACAGCACAACCCTTGTCAGTGTTAACTCAGGTAGCCAGTATCAGTCAGCGGGAGACAAATTAAGATGAGTAATGTTTTAACGCGCATCGTTGATGATAAACGGATAGAAGTGAATGCGCGTATTGAGGATAAACCGCTAAGTACATTCATTGATGACTTAACACCATCAACAAAAAGTTTATTCGATGCGTTGAGTGAAGAAAACGCCGGCTTTATTTTCGAGTGTAAAAAAGCCTCGCCGTCGAAAGGACTCATACGTTCAGTTTTTGATTTAGATGAAATCCTTGCCGCCTACTCGCCTTATGCAGCGGGCATTTCGGTACTCACCGATGAAAAATACTTCCAAGGCAATTATGATTACCTCTCATATGTGACCGCCCGGGTATCACAGCCCGTGCTCAATAAAGATTTTTTTATCAGCGAATATCAGGTGTATCTTGCTCGCCATTATCAGGCCGACGCCATTTTGCTTATGCTCAGTGTGTTAGACGATGACACCTACCTACAGCTTGCTAAGGTTGCCGATTCTCTGTCACTGGATATCCTAACGGAAGTCAGTAATGAAGAAGAAATGCACCGCGCCATTGCATTAAAAGCCAAGATTATTGGTATTAATAACCGCAACCTTCGTGACTTATCCACGGATTTAGCCACCACGGAAAAACTGGTACCATTACTTGATAAAGCCACCCACGACTTTGTGGTGATTTCTGAGTCGGGCATATACACCCATCATGATGTTCGCCGCTTAGCGCCGATTTGTCAGGGCTTTTTGGTAGGCAGTGCGTTAATGGCGCAGGACAACCTACCCATGGCGGTCAGGGGCTTAATTTATGGTGATATAAAAGTGTGCGGCCTCACCCGCCCACAAGATGCCCGAAATGCGTTTAATTACGGCGCAAACTACGGTGGCTTTATTTTCACAAACAAATCCAAACGCTATATCAGTGTGGATGACGCTGCCAATATTGTTGCCAATGTGCCCGGTCACTATGTGGGTGTGTTTGTCAATCAACCCATTGACGTTGTTGTGCAAACCGCTAAGACGTTAGGGCTATACGCGGTGCAGTTGCATGGGGAAGAAGATGATCTTTATCGCAAAGATCTGAAAACGAAATTGCCAGACACCTGCCAGATTTGGCAAGCCGTGGGCGTTGCTGGTGAGTTACCCGCCCAGTTACCGGCATTGCTTAGTAGTGACAATACCGACCGTATATTGCTGGATTGTCAGTTGGGTAATGAAAAAGGCGGCACTGGGCAATCATTTGATTGGCAGTTACTGTCTGCCCTGCCCAATAAAGAAAAATTGATTGTCGCAGGCGGTATTGGGCCTCAGAACATTAGCGAAGCGCTAGCAACACAGGTTGCTACCGTTGACGTAAACTCCGGTGTGGAAGATGCACCGGGCGAAAAATCTGCTGAAAAGCTGGCGGCGCTGTTTACGCAAGCGCGACGCTATTAATTGGTAATCAACAGGATTATTCATGAACCAACTTGATTCTAAATTCGGAGATTTCGGCGGCATGTATGTGCCCGAACTTCTCATCCCAGCCCTCGACCAGCTGGAAAAGGCCTTTTTAGACGCCAAAGACGATCCTGCCTTTCAGGAAGAATTTACCGGTCTGTTAAAAGATTATGCCGGTCGGCCTACTGCGATGACGCTCACCCGCAACATGGTCAGCAACCCAAAAGTGAAACTCTACCTAAAACGGGAAGATTTACTTCATGGTGGCGCGCACAAAACCAATCAGGTGCTCGGTCAAGCTTTGCTCACCAAACGCATGGGAAAAACCGAAGTGATTGCAGAAACGGGAGCAGGCCAACACGGTACAGCAACCGCGCTGGCCTGCGCCCTGCTAGGCCTTAAAGCACGTATTTATATGGGAGCCAAAGACGTGGAACGTCAAGCGCCCAATGTGTTTAGAATGCGCTTAATGGGGGCTGAAGTGATCCCCGTTCATGCCGGCTCAGGGACTCTAAAAGATGCCGTTAACGAGGCCTTGCGTGACTGGTCTGCAAATTATGATAAAGCCCATTACCTGTTAGGTACCGCCGCCGGTCCCCATCCCTTCCCCCATATCGTGCGGGAATTTCACCGTATGATTGGCGAAGAAACCCGTGCCCAAATCATGGAAAAAGAAGGGCGTCTTCCGGATGCCGTTGTCGCCTGTGTAGGCGGTGGCTCTAATGCCATTGGTATGTTTGCCGATTTTATTGATGAGCCTTCTGTGAAACTCATCGGTGTAGAGCCTGCAGGTAAAGGGCTTCACACCAAAGAGCATGGTGCCACCATTTGCACCGGCACGAAGGGGATTTTGCATGGTGCCTATACCTACATCATGCAAGATGACCAGGGGCAAATTGAAGAGAGCTATTCGGTTTCCGCCGGGCTTGATTACCCTGCTGTCGGCCCTCAACATGCTTATTTATCCGATATCGGTCGCGCCGAATATGTGTCCGTCACCGACGAAGAAGCCCTGAACGCATTTCAGTTATTAGCCCGTAAAGAAGGGATCATTCCTGCACTGGAGTCTTCCCATGCCTTGGCCCATGCATTAAACATGGCTGATACCGCCGAAGAAGACACCATCATCGTGGTGAACTTATCCGGCCGGGGAGATAAAGATTTAGGGCACGTTATCAAGATTCTAGGAGAAGATTTTAATGGATCGCTATAATGCCATGTTTGCTCGGCTAGAGGCCGATAATCAAGGGGCTTTTGTGCCTTTCGTCATGCTGGGTGACCCCGATCTCCACACCTCTGAGCAAATCATTAGCCAACTTATCGACAGCGGGGCCGACGCGCTGGAACTGGGTATTCCCTACAGCGATCCCATCGCTGATGGCCCCACGATCCAAGCCGCCAGTATTCGCGCCCTTGACACTATGGTCACGCCCGATGGCTGCTTCGAGCTACTAACAAGAATACGTGCTCGCTACCCTGACACCCCCATCGGTTTGCTGTTATACAGCAATCTGGTGATGGCAAAGGGGATCGAAACCTTTTATACACAAGCGAAGGACGCCGGTGTGGATTCGATTTTGATTGCCGATGTGCCTCTACGCGAAGCCGCCCCTTTCCTCGCTGTGGCCAAGTCCACCGGGGTTGCACAAATATTGATAGCGCCGCCTAACGCCACAGAAGAAACCTTGTCGCAAATTGGTGAGCATTCTCAAGGCTACACCTATTTACTCGGTCGCGCCGGTGTTACCGGTGTAGAAACAGCGGCTGACATCCCCGCCGATTCATTGATCAGTAAACTCACTGAATACCAGTGCGCGCCTCCCCTGTTAGGCTTTGGGATCTCCACACCTGCACAGGTTAAAACGGCCATTGCGGCAGGTGCAGCGGGCGCTATCAGCGGTTCGGCCACCGTTAATCTCATTGCTGATAATTTAGATGATTTTAACGCCATGGGTAGCGCACTGGATAAGTTTGTACGTGAAATGAAAGCGGCAACCAAAAAAGGATAAATAAAACGATGTATTACATGATCTGCGCTACTGACGTAGCTGATAGCCTGGAAAAACGTTTAGCCGCGCGTCCTGCGCACCTTGCTCGTTTACATGGGCTAAATGATGAAGGCCGCTTACTCATTGCCGGCCCCTTCCCTGCCATCGACAGTGAAGATCCGGGCCCGGCTGGCTTTACCGGCTCATTAGTCGTGGCCGAGTTTGCCTCTCAAGAAGAAGCGCAACAGTGGGCCGATGCCGATCCCTATGTGGATGCCGGCGTCTACGAAAGTGTTGTGGTGAAGCCTTACAAAAAAGTACTTCCCTAGTATTATCCGCCCTGAGCCTTCAGGGCGGCGTTTTATCTTGGTCTATTAATTCCAATTGAACATCCTGTGGCCCCCTTAGCCACAAGGGCGTGTCCCATTGACAGCTTGCATTCAGCCAATGTTCATTTGTTTCGGATATGCTAGGATATTATTCGGTTAGCACCCGCTTGTTAGTTCATTCGGTGTAAAAATTTCAGAGATCATATGCGTAGACTTAAGAGACTGATAATTGCTTTTAGTTTGATGACCCTGTTGGCTCCTCAAGCAATGGCGGAAAAGGATCCTAAAAAAGCACCCATCGATAGAACCCAAGCGGCTGCCCGTGCCAAACAGTATGAAAAAGGTCGCGTGTTACGGGTCGATCAAACCCGTACCAAATTCAGAGTGAAAGTACTGAAAAAAAATGGACGTGTGGTATCCGTGGATGTGGATAAAAACACTGGCCAAGTGAATACCACCAAGAACAAGGATAACTAACACTAATGCGTATGCTCATTGCCGAAGATGACAGCCGATTACTGACGCAACTGGATACTTTTTTACAACAACACGGTTTCAGTGTTGATCTGGCCGATAACGGCGAAAACGCCCTCTACCAATTGCAGGAATATACTTACGATCTTGCCATCGTTGATATTGGGTTACCTGTGATGGACGGCTTCGATGTGATCCGCAAAGCACGACAGGACAATATTAAAACGCCCATCCTGATCCTTACCGCCAGAGATCGGTGGCAGGAAAAAGTAGAGGGCCTTGATGCCGGTGCCGATGATTACCTGACCCAACCTTTCCATAACGAAGAGCTTCTGGCTCGGGTAAAAGCCCTTATTCGCCGCGCCTCGGGTCAAGCGAACCCCACCATTCGCTTTGGTCCCATTAGTTTAGATACCGTGGCCGAAGAAATTACAGTCAACGAACAACGTTTAGATCTCACCGCTTACGAATATAAAGTGATGGAATATTTGATGCTCAACCCACAAAAGGTGGTATCAAAAACCGAACTCACCGAACATATCTATGATCAGGATTTTGATCTCGACAGCAATGTGATTGAAGTGTTTGTCGGGCGACTTAGAAAGAAGATCGATCCAGAAGGGACACTGCGTCCTATCGAAACTCTGCGGGGCCGGGGTTACCGCCTCAATAGGGATTTATGATCAACTTGTCCCTCCGGCTACGCAGTACCTTACTGGCACTGATTGCACTGACAATTTTTATCCCGGTTACCGTATTTACGCTAGATAAAGCGTTTATTGAAAGCCTGACCCAGGCCAAGCACAACGAACTAAAACTGATGAACCTGGCCTTGGTGTCGGCCTTTGAGTTAAACGGCGATATTCCCTACATGCCAGAGCTTCTTTACGAAGAACAACTTAATCTGCCTGATTCCGGCTATATTGGTCTGATTGTGTTTCGAAACAAGATCGTCTGGAAATCCGCCTCGTCATTACACAATGACCTTATCGCCTCACCGCCACCGCCCGCCGTAGGCGACGAAAACTTCATTACCGACGATAGCGGTGCCATCGATAATATTGACCACTATTTTACCTATGCCTTCACCGCCGAATTCGCCGCTGAACGCAATTTTGAGCCAGTGCATTTTTATATTCTAAACGACCGCCAGGAGTTCGAAAACGAACGCACCGCGTTTGTAAATAATCTATGGCGCTGGATGCTGCTGTTATCTGCCGCACTGATGGTTTTATTGATTGTGGGCATTAACGTGGTATTAAGCCCGGTTCGCGGATTAATCAAAGAAATCAGCCTTACCGCGTCCGGTCAGCAACGCCACCTAACCCGTCACTATCCCCAAGAATTTACCGCCTTAAAGCACAGTATAAATCGCCTGTTAGATTCGGAAGAAGAACAACGCAGCCGCTATAAAAATAGTTTGGATGATCTCGCTCATAGCTTAAAAACGCCACTGGCGGTGGCCATGGGAACCGATGGCTTACCCGCAGAAACACAAGAAGCCCTCGGCCAGATCCACAATATCATTCAACGTCAGCTAAAACGGGCGGCTGCGTCAAAATCTGGCTGGCAAGCCACCATTGATGCGGTGCCATTAACGGAAAAACTGCTCAATGCCATGAGCAAAGTACATCAAGATAAACAACTCAAACTTTTCCGCACAGGTAGCCCAACGTGCAAGTTTAAAGGTGATGAAACCGATTTAATGGAAATGTTGGGTAATATTCTTGATAACGCATGCAAAGCCGCCAACAGCCAGGTACGTATAACCTTACAGCAAGCTGAAAAATGGAGTTATATTGTTATTGATGATGATGGGCCCGGCATTCCGAATCACCTTAAAAGTCAATTGCTGGCCCGTGGGGCAAGACTCGATACCTACGTAGAAGGACAAGGCATAGGTATGGCTGTGGTTGCCGATTTAATTGCAATTTATGAAGGACGCCTTGAAATAAAAGACAGCGAACTTGGCGGTGCCCAAATATCGCTGTCCTTTCCATTAACTTAACCGTTTAGCATCTCGCTCTGCGTTACTCGATAGCAGCAAAGCCAACCATTGGCTTTCTTCTCGGGATTCCAATGCAATTTTAACCACCATGGTTAACGGCACGGACAAGAGCATGCCCACGCTACCTAGCAGCCATCCCCAAAATATTAATGACAAAAAGACCACCAAGGTTGACAGGCCCATGCCCCGCCCCATTAATCGCGGCTCAACCATATTCCCCATAACGGTATTTACAACAACGAAACCAAGAGCAACCAGACCCGCTGAGCCTACACCATATTGCACCAAAGCAATAAGCACTGCAGGTATGGCGGCAATGATTGAGCCGATATTAGGGATATAGTTTAACAAGAACGCTAATACCGCCCACAATAAAAAGTGATCGACCCCTAACACATAAAGCCAGATACCGATGATCAAACCAGTAGCCAAACTGATTACTGTTTTTATTGCCAAATAACTATTTACCGAGGAAATAAAGCGATCGATTTGCTTCAATTTCATTTCTGGATCGGCCAGTGCCGTGTGCAATCGGGATGGCATGCTATCGGCCTCAAACAACATAAAAATAACCGTTAGCAATATCAGAAACAAATTAGACAGTACGCCGCCCATACCACTGAGAAAATTGGTTGCCACCGACATGGCCATACTCGGATCAAAGTGCTGGGCAAAAAACTCGCCATCGATATTAATATTAAACGTGGCCAGACCATCGATTGCCCAGGCTAATTCATTGTCCAGTTTCTCCCGATAGCTTGGCAGGTTTTCCTGAAAATCAGCAAATGACTGACCGACAAGGCCGGCTAGCAAAAATCCAAAGACTAAAATAATGAGTATAACTGATGTAATAGATACCCATCTTGGGATGCGATGGGCGCTGGCCCAATTAATCAAGGGACTACAAGCTATCGCAATAAATGCAGACAGAAAAAACGGTACCATGATTGCACTGGCTGATTTCACGCCGGCTAAAACGATAACCAGACAGGCTAACATTATCATTGCTTTGGCAGAGGGAGATTTAAGATCCATAATATACTTAGTAAAACTGGTCCAGCTAACAAATTAACAAAATATCCTCTTCATAGATACAACGAAAATAATGAGAAAGGTCATGAACTTAAATAAGGCTGTTATTCGTATTAAAAATTTACGTTTACGTACCTATATTGGCATTAATGACGACGAAGTTGCCAATATGCAAGATGTGATTATTAACGCCCAGATACATTATGACGCAGTTCGCGCTACCGATACTGATGAGATGCGGGATGCACTGAACTATAAAACGGTGACAAAAGCGATAATAAAGTTAGTTGAAGAAAATCGTTTTTCTTTGTTAGAAAAGCTCACTGCCGAGGTCTTGGCCATTGCCGCAGAGCATCCTTCGGTCACCTATGCAGAAGTCGAGGTAGATAAGCCCCATGC
>NZ_JBAHZB010000047.1:5218-28561 GCF_036697315.1 Alteromonas sp. 14N.309.X.WAT.G.H12 | reverse complement strand
GGGCGTCAGCGTTTAGGTAACGACATCCATTTGCTTCATGATGTGCACAGTCGCCTGACCCCCATCGAAGCCGCCCGTTTAGGCAAGCTGCTTGAGCCCTACAATTTATTGTTTTTAGAAGATGCGGCCATGGCCGAAAATCAGGATAGCTATAATGTGATTCGACATCACACCACCGTCCCTTTGGCCATTGGCGAAACCTATAACACCCTATGGGAATGCAAAGATCTCATTCAAAATCAGCTTATCGACTACATTCGTACCGCGGCAACCCACGCTGGGGGGATCACGGCTCTGCGCCGCATCGCTGATTTTGCCAGTTTATATAATGTAAAAACCGCCCCCCATGGCGCGCCGGATCTCTCCCCTGTCTGTTTCGCTGCCCATATGCATCTGAATATCTGGGCACCCAATTTTGGCATTCAGGAATTTGTGGGTTTTGGTAATGAAAAACTCAATGAGGTATTTACCCACAATTTTAGCGTAAGCGATGGCATGGTATTGATAAATGACGTTCCCGGTTTGGGCGTAGAATTTAATGAAGAAGCGGCAGAGAAATACCCCTACAAGCGTTCATACCTTCCCGTTAGCCGTTTAGAAGACGGCACCGCATGGCATTGGTAATGACGCACAAATAGACAGCGCGATACAAAGAAGGAATACAAAATGAATAAACCGCTAACCGTTTTAATTCAAGGCACAGGCTTTGCCGGACAAGGTCATGCAGAGGCATTCCGCTACGCTGGCGTGGACGTCATCGGCATGGTGGGACGTACTGAAAGTGTCGTTACCAAGGTGGCCAAAGAAATGGCCATTCCCTTTGCCGGCACCGACTGGAAACAGGCATTAACCCAGCTTAAACCTGATATTGTCTCCATCGCTACGCCCGGTGGCGCCCACCAGCAAGCCATTATTGATGCCATCGAGGCCGGTTGCCACGTGTTCAGTGACAAACCTTTAACCACGGATGGCCCTTCGGCGAAACAACTCTCCGATCTCGCCGAACAAAAAGGCGTAAAAACAGCCTTTGCTGCCAGCTTCCGCTATATGCCTGATGTGATCCACGCTAAACGCCTTGTGGCCGAAGGTGCCATTGGTGAACCCCAAGAGATTGAATGCATTTCACACTTTAATCTGGAAAAACACATTCCCTTTGGCTGGTCACACCGCGCCGAAGACGGCGGCGGCCGGTTAAACAATAACTTCACCCACAAACTGTCTATCGTCACCTCCATCGTGGGTGAGAAGATCCTCTCTATTATGGGGGAAGTCAGAGACGATTTGGAAAAAGCACCCATTGTGGAAGGCGTGCACAATTTTAAAAAGCGTCGGGAATTTATTCCTAAGGACATTCATGATCCTAACCTGAAATGGGGAGAGTCCAACGTAGAGTGGTCGTATACCGTACTGGCCCAAATTGAAAGCGAGTTTGCCAAAAAACCAGTTTCCGTCTTATTTAAACATGGCGGGCTTCACCCGCGTTTTAACGAAGATCACGTGGTCATTTATGGCAGTAAGGGCGCAATATATATCAAGGGTCATTATGCCAGCGGCCCACTGTATCTGTACGATGAAAATGGTCAGTGGATTGAAACCCCACTGCCTGATGATATTGCCAAGAACCAGCCTGAAGGCGAAGGTGACACCGAACGCAACTGGCGCTACCTCATTCGAGAACTGGTGCAGGATATCAAGGGAGAAGCCGTGGCGCCCTACCAAACCTTTAAAGAAGGTGCCCAATATCAGCAGTTAATCGATTTGATTCGACAAAACAACAATTGGGTAGATGTAACTCACCTTCAATAAAAAGGCCGTCTCATGATATATGAATATCTGGTAATCGCAGGGTACTTTTTGTTGATCCTGGGAATAGGTTTTGCATTTAAGTCTATGGCGAAAAACTCCACCAGCGATTACTTTCGCGGTGGTGGTCGTATGTTATGGTGGATGGTTGGCTCCACGGCCTTTATGGCCCAGTTTTCAGCCTGGACATTTACCGGTGCCGCAGGCAAAGCATTTACCGATGGCTTTGCCATCAGTTTGGTGTTCTTTGCCAATACCTTTGCCTACTTTTGTGGCTGGCTGTATTTTTCAGCCCGCTTCCGGCAAATGCGGGTAGACACCCCCACCGAAGGCATAAAACGACGTTTTGGCCCTGAAAACGAGCAGTTTTTTTCCTGGGCATTAATTGTGTTTAGCATGATCAACGCCGGCGTATGGCTTAACGCACTCGGTGTATTCTCCAGTGCCGTCTTTAATGCTGATATCAGCTTAACCATTGTTATCACAGGGCTAACGGTTTTGTTCGTTTCGGTGCTATCCGGTGCCTGGGGGGTTGTGGCCTCCGATTTCGTCCAAACCCTGATTGTGGCAGTGATTTCTATTGCTTGCGCCATTGTCGCCTTAATCAAAGTTGGCGGACCTGTTACTTTGGTAAACGACTTTCCGGTAGATTTTGTGATGGGGCCGGATATGAATTATGGCGTGCTCTTGTTTGGTACGTTTATTTTCTTTTTAACCAAACAGTTAATTACCATCATGAACCTCAACGATTCCTTTCGTTTCCTCAACGCTAAAGACTCCGTTAACGCACGTAAAGCCGCGTTGTTGGCCATGGTACTGATGGGCATTGGCAGTATTATTTGGTTTATTCCCCCATGGGCCTCGGCCATTTTATATCCTGATGCCGCTTCTGCTTACCCGGAACTGGGCAACAAAGCCGGTGATGCCGTGTACTTGGTGTTTACACGCAACGCCATGCCTGTGGGAACCGTGGGGCTACTGTTAGCCGGATTGTTTGCCGCCTCCATGTCTTCCATGGATTCCGCACTCAATAAGAACGCGGGGATCTTTGTACGTAGTTTATACCAACCCTTTCTATTAAAACGAAAAACGGACGTCACAGACCAACACCTTTTACGGGTTAGCCGTGTGATAAGTTTTATCAGTGGGATTCTGGTCATTGTGGTTGCCTTGTTCTTTAAATCCCTCAAAGAACTTAGCCTATTCGAACTGATGATGAACGTGTCCACCATGATCCAGGTGCCCTTGCTTATTCCCCTTATTTTTGGCCTGTTTATTAAAAAGACCCCCCAATGGGCACCGTGGATCACCGTTGCCCTTGGTCTGACAGTGTCCTGGATCATGACCTATGTTATCACCCCGGATGTGTTTGCTCAGTGGATTGGACTCGAACAAGGTTTCACCCGCAGAGAATCCGTTGATGTGGGACTGATGCTCATGATTGTTGCCCACCTTTTTGTTACCGCTGGGTTCTTTTGTGCCACCACCTTCTTTTACAAGTCGCAAAATGATGCCCACCGCACCGAAACCGATGATTTTTTCAAAGATATGGAAACGCCGGTTATCGCGGATTTTGAACAGGACGACTATGACCGCCAGCAGCGTAACAAGCTTGGTCTTATGGTGATCATTATGAGCGTGGGTATGGTGGCAATGATGGCCATTCCTAATCCTATGTGGGGCCGCTTGGTGTTTCTAGGTTGTGGCCTGGTGATGTTTGCCATTGGCTGTTTATTAAAATACAGCGCCCGACCTGTGCTTAGTGCCCCCCAAACAGAAGGAAAGCTAACATGAGCGTCCCCGGACTTTCCTTCAAAAAATTTGTACTAGGCGCGGTTAAAGGTACTTGCCTGGTCGTCTTTTTGGCACTCAACGTCGGTTGCAAGGGGACACATTCCGAGTCTGCCGTTACCCTTACCCATGGCGTGGATACCTCAGCCGGTGGGTTACCGGCTTATATTATTACAACAGAGAATGCCACCTACTATCTGGAGAAATCCGGTGGTGGCCTGTCCAGCCTCTTGGACCAGGATGGCATAGACTGGATAGGGTTTAATCATATCAAAGGCTCGGGCTGGAAAGGGGAATATCGCGGCTTTCCCAATGCCGTACATAAACAAGACGGCAACTTCTTTCATGCCATGAATGCCGGAACCGATCCCGCCACCAGTGAGATCACCATCCACGCACCGAATCATGTGCGTATTGTATTTACCTCAGAGAATGGAAAATGGGAAGGCCAATGGGATTTCTACCCCACCCGCTGCGACTTTACTATGACAACAGTCAGTCCCGGTTATCAGTATTGGATCCAGTATGAAGGTGTACCCGGCGGCGAAATGAATAAAACCGACTTTTGGTTTAATTCCGCCTCACCTGACAAGCACCCTATCGAGGACGCCTTTAGCGGCGACTTACCCGCGCCGGAATGGTTTGCCTTTGGTGACAAAAATTTCCCGCGCATGCTGTACTTTCTAAAACATGAAGATGACGACCTTCCTGACGATTATGTAAGCCGCCCCTTTATGACCGTACTCGGGTTTGGCCGCCAAAATAAGGACAAGTTTTTAAGCTCACCGGTACGTGTGTCCTTCGGATTTGTGGAGTCAGTGGACTACAAAGCAGTACAACAAGCAGCCACAAGGCCCATGGCAACATCAGCAAATTAGCGAAAAAGCGGCCCACTTCATCAGAGGCGCCGCTTTTTTATATTGAATCAATATACGCTTCTACCACCATTTTCACGAACTGCTGACAAGATCGGGCCGTGGAGGAATCATACTCGCCCTCATTGGTCAGATTGTTAGATAAAACCCGGATCCCCAGAAAGGGCACTTGGTAAGCGTGAGCAATTTGCGCCGCCGCAGCACTTTCCATTTCTTCGACACTGGTGCCAAGGGTTTCATGAAGCCAATGAATACGATCTAACTCATTATTCCAAAAATTACCGCTGCCGATGGTGCCGGTTACAACTTTGCCTCGGGTATAGCTGGATTTCAGTGAAAGCGCCAATTCGATTAGCGCAGGATCACCGGCGTAATAACGGGCTTTCTCTGCATCCCTCGCCCCTGCTCCTTCTCCAGCGCTGCCTTCAGAGGCCATCAAGTCCATCGGTACCCAATCAAAAGGCTCCGAGCCTTCCCCTGCCTGACGTTTTGGCGTTTTAAAGTTCGTTGCGTTCACGCTACGGGCACCTAAAACAATGTCTCCTACCTGTAAAGCAGGATCATGTCCCCCCGAGGTGCCCTGATTGATAATAAGCCGTGGATGATATCGACTAATGCCGATTGCCGTAGCCGCTGCCGTGTTTTCCAGCCCCTTACCGGTTTTCACCACGACCACAGGGTAGCCTTTTAATAAGCCGCGATAAAATACCGCATTTCCCGAATACTCCACCCTGACATCAGCCAGCAAAGACGCAAAGTACTCAGCTTCAATGGGCATGGGTCCCTGGATCATAACCGGTGGCTGAGGTGTGTTGACTGGCGCAACGATAACCGCCTTCCCCCCATCTTGCGCCACTGCCCATTGGGCAACAAGCAGATTTATCATCACAATACACAAGCATAAAAAGCGACTAACAACCCGTTTCATGGAATTTGCTCTCTTTGATTACATGACTATTTGTATGTAAGCATACCCTGACGGCTTGAACATCACATCTATGATCCTGTTTTTGAAAAGAAACGGTAAGGCTAAGCTTAGATATGTTTGCGATCTTGTAAGATGATTTACTCGATACACCGGGTATGTAGCGCCCTATGGCACACAGACACGTATTCACCATGATGGGAAATACAGAAGAAAAATAGATATCTATGAACAGAAAACGTCAGTCAGCATGTTAACTGACTGACGTTTTCAGACACGATTAGTGACAAGAAGCCTCTTATAAAGATAATAGCGATGTGGCGATGTCCAGTATGGGTTCGCCATTGTATACGCGTTTTACCAATGGTAGGTATGCATTGCGAAACGCTTCCACCTCAGCCAATTGACCAAAAACCGCCTCTAATTTCACAAATGACAATGGATCATGGCCCGTATTTGCGGCAGCCTGATGCAATTGTTCAGACATAGCATCTTGAACCTGTAATGGCTTGCCATCTTCAGAGGTATGTTTATCCGAGTAATAACACCACGCGGCAATGGTCAGTGCACTTAACTGGATATGGCCGTTTTGCGCAAGATTATCCTTAACCGTAGGCAACAAAAATACGGGGATTTTTGCTGAACTTTCAAGACAAATACGTGACAGCGCATCTTTTATATAGGGGTTAGCAAAACGGGATAGCAACACACCTTTATAGTCTTCCACATCAATGCCGTCCACCGAATCTAAGGTAGGCATCACTTCCAAACTCATAAAGGCAGATAACAGTGCACGTAATTTAGGCTCTGCCATGGCGCCATGAATGGTATCCAGACCAGCCACAGAACCTACCAATCCCAGCACCGAATGACCGGCATTGAGCATACGCAGTTTTAGTTTTTCATAGGGGGCCACGTCAGGCACAAACTGGGCACCAACTTGCTCCCATAAAGGACGGGTATCAGAAAACTTATCTTCGATGATCCACTGATGGAAAGGTTCGCACACCACCGGCCAGCCATCGGAAATTCCCATTTCCTGCAATTTTTCTCTATCAGCATCCACAGTTGCCGGCGTGATTCTGTCCACCATGGAGTTAGGAAAACACACGTTTTCTTCAACCCAACTGGCAAATGCCCCATCGCTAAGACGAATAAAGGACAACAACATCTTCTTAAGCACATCACCGTTATGCTGAATGTTATCGCAAGACATGATGGTAAAAGGCGTTTGCCCTGCCGCTTTGCGTTGTTTTAACGCCGCGGTTAAAAAGCCAAAGACGGTTTTTGGCGCACCTGGATTGGCAAGATCAAACTGAACATCTTCATTGCTTGCAATAAAATCACCGGTGGTAGGATCAAAGTTGTATCCCCCTTCAGTAATAGTCAGCGACACAATTTTAGTGTCCTCAGATGCCATTTGATTGATCACACGCGTGGGGTCATCCGCGGCCATTAAAAAGTCTGTCATGGCACCAATAACCCGCGCTTTATGCTCACCACTTGGATGCTTTTCAACCAAGGTGTAAAGATGATCCTGCGCAGCAAGGATCCCTTGCATACGTCGATCGCCTTCACGCAGACCGACGCCGCAAATTCCCCAGGATAAGTCACCGGTTTTTTCCATAATAGCATCCACATACATGGCTTCATGTGAACGGTGAAATCCGCCCACACCCACATGTACAATACCTGCCGTGACGTTTTCCACCGGATAACCAGGAATAGCAATATGCTCAGGTAATTGGTTTAACTTATCCCTGCCTAGTGAAATGCATGATTGCGGTTGCATATAAACCCCTTATTTAACGAGTGCTTTTTGGCGACGCATCGCCCAATAAGCCGTAGAAAAGTATATTAGTGTGCAAGCAAAACCCAGATTGAAAAACAGGTCCCGGTTAGTTTCATAATGTGCCATATCACCACTCATCAGGAAGGTATTTGCTGCCATGACGATAGTCACAAGAAGACTGGCCACAGAGACAAAGCGTAACAAACGGCTAACCACGGAAGTATCATCAATATGATCAGGCAGCTTTACAGCCTGCTCAGTCTGATAGGCTTCCACTTGCTCACAAAACGCATTCAGTTCTGCTTTTTCCTGGGTGTAATCTTCTTTGGCACCATATTTCCCAGCCAGTACGGTATACACCGCAATGGTGAAGAACCACGTAGGAATAAACAGGTAATAGAAAGAAATCACATCCAGCGCATTTAATCCAAAACCGAAAACCAAACCTAACCCCCAGCTTGCTACCGCTGGCGTACTATGGGTAATATTTTTAAATTGTGCCCAGTAGCGGGTGTAACCGATCCGCGGAAAAATAACATGTTCGGCAAACACAATGGCCCCAACAGGCACCACTAATAAACCCGCATAGGTGAGCAACGGCAGTAATTTTGTAAAGACGAACGGGAAACAAGCAATACATACGGTAACCGCGCCGACCACCGCGGTGGTTTTATTCCGCGATTTATCTTTGAAAATCGCCTGCGCCGCCAAACCGGCACGATACAAGTTGGCATTCGCCGTTGTCCAACCCGCCACAATAACAATGACTAACCCAGATAAACCCAAGGCATGATAGGCAACATCACCCGGATCAAGCTGAACAATGGATTTTTGAACTAAAATGGCCGTACCCGCGCCCATGATACCGGCTGAGATCCAAGCAATATAATGACCAAACAACATGCCTGCAGAGGTACATAATCCATAGCGCTTACGCTTAGCATAGCGCAGTAACGCCATATCAATAAGACCAAAGTGCGTAATGGTATTGGCTGCCCAAGAGAAGCCAATCACTTCAATCAGGCCGATGCCAGGCTCACCACTTGGTGTTAATCCTGTCCATACCGAGGATGTACCGATTTCCATGAAATCAGCCCAACTACTGACAAGGGTGGTACCAATAACCGCATCAGACAACACGGGCATCAAAATCAGTGGACCCGCAATAAACATGGTAAACAGCCAAGGAGCACAGATTCGAGAAAAATCCGACACAGCATTAAAGCCATACATGGCCACCAAAACCACAATAACCCCCACAGCAGCCACCACGGCAACAAATGCCATATTGGTAGGATACCAGTTTAGTTGGGCAGGTATATCTAGAGCGAACCGGACGGCGGTGGCCGAAACGGTTATCATGGCCGCAGAAATAACGGTAAAAATGACGACATTGGCCCAGTTATACAACTTGGTCATTGAATCGCCAGCAATTTTCTGCAAATACGTATACAGACTAAGACGGGTTTCTACCGCAATAGGCGTGGTAATAAGTGTCCAGCTCAGTACGGCTAATAGATTACCCACCAGCAAACCAAGCAAAATATCTGTCATCGTCGCCCCGAGGGCAACAAAGGTAGCGCCAAAGACAAACTCTGTGGCAGCGACGTGTTCACCGGCGTATAAACCCATGAAGTGTTTCCAGCCTTTTAGCTGGTGCTTTGCAACGGGAAGTTGCTCGTCACTAATCTGTGATATATCAATCTTATTTGAAGTCGAACTCATATTTTTCTCGCTTCATTTGCACATAAAATCTGGCTGACAATTGCAACGAGTCTTTTTTATATCGTTCGTCGCACTAATGGGCATTTACTCTACCTATGAGATATAGCCCGCACGGATAGTTACATAATATCCTCAAAATGTAAACAGAATTAACAGGGCAATCGTTAAGCAATAGTTAACAGTTCCCTAGGCTACCTTTTTAAAAAATGCATAAAACTAGGGAAAAACACCATAAAAATTTGTTTTTAATGCGTTTTTCACAAAAAACCTAATAAGGCAGTGGCTAATTGTTAGGCAAACGTAAACAACCCTTGACCACGAACATGACATAGTTGAGCATGAAATCACATCATGAGCTAATGCTCTTAACAATAAAAGGACACAGTTTGTATACGAGATAATCACAGATAAGATTGGGCCTGTTTGACAAAAGCGGGGTTAGGCGAAGCGGCAAAGCACCACCTTGTCAAAAAAGATAAGGTGGTATCTGGGTATCGTTAACCGTAATATCCAAAAGTAATGCCGTTGAGCTTTTGCGCCGCCAGACACAAAACAGAATTAAGGTGCTGGCTTTATTATAAAACAAGAATACGACTTCCCCGTAAAGGGTAAATACATGAAAAAGGACATCCAACTTATAATATTTGACTGTGATGGCGTGCTCATTGACAGTGAGGTATTGGCGATGAGAATGTGGCAACAGGTACTCAAAGAGCGTGGGGCAACCCTTACCCCCGCCTATTTCGTCGATCAGTTTTTAGGAAAAAGTGTGCAAATCGTTGAACAATGCGTGGAACGTGATTTCGGGATCACATTAAAGCCCGACGATTTTGCCATGTTCCATCGGCGCTTACTGGCATCCTTTAGTGCGCATTTACAGCCCACTGAAGGGATCACCTCATTGTTAAAGGCATTAGCCGTACCCTATTGTCTGGCCACCAGTAGTCCTGTAGAACGCACCAGTCAGGCATTATTTTGCACCTCACTGGATAGATTTTTTCCTCACCACAGATTTACCCGATCTCAGGTGAAACGTGGCAAGCCGGCACCGGATTTGTTTCTCTATGCCGCCCAATGCATGGGCGTAGCGCCGGCCCATTGTCTGGTCATTGAAGATTCACCGGCCGGATTAGAAGCCGCCCATGCAGCCGGTACCCAAGTGTTACGTTTTACCGGCGCCAGTCATCTAAAATATTTAGCGCGCTCCGATTCCGATGAAGCAAGTGTATCGAGTTGGCAGGCATTTAGGGCGCGTTTTCCCGCATTATTAAAACATCATTCTATAAAAGACACGGAATAAGTATGAGCAAGAAGTTACAACAGGAAAATCAACGTCTCGACGATGCAGCCAGGGCTGGCTGGTTATATTATGTCGCAGGTAAGACACAAGATGATATTGCTAAACGACTGAATACCTCCAGACAAAGCGCCCAACGCTTAGTGGCATTGGCGGTTTCAGAGGGGCTGGTTAAAGTAAGACTGGATCATCCCATTGCCCGTTGTATGGAGCTTGCAGATGCCATAAAACAACGCTTTGGACTGAAGTTTTGTGATGTGGTGCCGGCATTAAACGACGATCCTAATTCCACCCTGGGGTTAGGACAGGCCGGAGCCGCAGTCATTGAACGAGAGCTCAAATCAGATACGCCTAAAACCATCGCCTTTGGCACCGGACGAGTACTGCGGGCCTGCGCCGATGAAATTGCCCTTATGCATTGCCCTCAACACAAAATCGTTTCCTTGGTCGGTAATATTACCAGTGATGGCGCTGCCACACGTTATGATGTGGCCGTGCACATAGCCGATCGTATTAAAGCACAACATTATCCTATGCCGTTACCGGTAATCGCCTCTTCAGAAGAAGAACGCCAGCAATTGCATCAGCAGGCACACATCGCCCGCATTCTAATGTTGGCAAAACGGGCCGATGTCACCTTTGTTGGTATCGGCAATCTGGGTCAAAGCTCGCCTTTGCATGTAGACGGCTTTATTGATAACGATGAAATGGGCACACTTGCCGTTTCCGGCGCTGCGGGGGAAATTATCAGTTGGGTTTATAATCTGGAAGGCGCCATTGTTGATTGTGAAATCAATCGACGGGTAACCAGCACGCCTTTGACCTTATCGTCAGACAAACCGGTGGTAGGCATTGCCGCTGGGTTGAACAAGAGCAACGCTATATTAGGTGCTCTTCGCTCTAAACTGATCAACGCCCTTATTACCAATGAAACAACGGCGGCTTATTTATTAACAGCCTAGTGGTAACAAAATTCGCTCAATAAGGTGGTGAGACGCCGCTCACCACCTATCACACTAATAACCGTACTGGTTCACAAACTGGCGCTTGTCTTCATCGGTAGCCGATTCGTTACATTCACCCAAAATATTTATCCGTTTTTCCGTTTCATAGGTATCTATCTCTATATACCCTTCTCGGCAATAGCCGGTTTCTGCCAGTTTCATATCGAGCAGTTGGAACACCTTCTCGGTTTTATCCTCGTCACCTTTTCCATTATCTTTACCACCACTACGATCCGGAGGTGGCCCCATACCATCACCGCTGCCACCGCCTGGTGGTCGGCCTCGTCCTCCGCCAGATCCACCTTTTTTATCGGCCTGCATCTCAACACTAAAACTGAACATTTTAGAACCATCAGGTTTAATATTCGTCACAAACAAGGCATGTTCTTCCGGCGCAGGTTCGGGCTTGCTGGCACAGGCGCTAAGTATAAGCACCGGTGCGACGCACAAAGGTAGAAGGAGAGTTTTTTTCATATAATTTTCGTCTTTAGGGCTCGGGGTCGAGCGTTAATCACCATCTATTAGTGGTGGGATCAACGCTAATAGTTGCGCCCGTTTGTGTAAGATTTTAGTAAACCTTAACAATCCTTCATTATTTGTTCATTAGATGACATTAATCGGCGGCATTGAGAGCATCGTCAATATCCTTAGCACTGTGCCGATTTTCCACAAAACCTTCATCACCACTGGTACGATTTACCATACGCCCACGTTTAACCGCAGGACGTTGGGCGATTTTTTCTGCCCATGCCACCAGATGTGTATATTCATGTACCTGTAAAAAAGTGGCGGCATTGTAGGAATTATTAATCACCAGATTGCCATACCATGGCCAGATGGCAATATCAGCAATACTGTATTCATCTCCGGCCATAAATGCATTGTTTGCCAGATGTTTGTCTAACACATCAAGCTGGCGCTTAATTTCCATACTAAAACGGTTAATGGGATATTCCATCGGGTATGGGGCATAGTGATAAAAATGCCCAAAGCCGCCCCCTAAATAAGGTGCAGAGCCCATTTGCCAAAATAACCAGTTATAACAGGCCACTTTTGCATGGTGTTCCTTTGGAATAAAGGCATCAAATTTTTCTGCCAGATAACGCAAAATGGAACCGGATTCGAACAGTTTCGTTTCTGGTGTGGTGGATCTGTCAACCAAAGCCGGAATTTTCGAATTTGGATTCACATCAACAAATCCTGAAGAAAACTGATCCCCCTCGCCAATGTCGATTAACCACGCATCATATTCCGACTCTTTAATCCCCGCCGCCAGCAACTCTTCAAGCAAGATGGTGACCTTTTGCCCGTTTGGCGTGGCCAGTGAATACAGCTGCAAGCTATGCTCACCCACCGGCCTATCTTTTTTGTGGGTAGCACCGGAAACGGGACGGTTTATACTCGCCCAGCGATTGCCGTCATCCTCTGGTGCTTGCCATATTTTTGGTGGCGTGTAGTTGTTTTCGTTGGTCATAACTTTCCTCTGCGCTAAACGGTTGGGTAACTAAACTTACATATTGCTTTAGAAGGGTAAATATCAACACCCCCCGCCCGAGATGTTCGACCAATTACCCAACACAGCGCTAAACAACATAAATGCTAGGGTGTTGCGTCGCCATTACTGGCATTTTCAATACGTGCTTCAATACGCGGGTGGGATGAAAACCATTGGGAGACACTTTCATTAGTCGATGGCATCAGTAACGCCAATTTTTCCATCGCTTGAGCAAAGATAGCAGGATCTCTATGCATGGCTTTTAATTGGGCAAGGGCGTAGTTATCAGCCTCCCATTCATGCTCCTGAGAGAACTGGTTGTGTAATACGGTACTCCCCACCCCCATAAAAAGATCTAACGCCCCGGTTACATCACCAAAATAGGTGCTAATCATGATGGTAGCAAACAACGACTGAGCCACCATCTGCATGGAATGATTATGTTCAACATGACCGACTTCATGTAATAATATTGCATCGAGTAAGTCTTGTTGATTATCAACCAAGTTAATGATTTCATCAGTAAAGACAATGGTGCCATCAGGTAACGCAAAGGCATTAGGCCCCAATGGCCCACCTTGCCGAAAAACAATGTTAAAAGCCTTATGCCGGGTGTGGATCACGGCCAACACCTGATTAAATTGAGCCCGTATTTGCTCTTTTTCGGCTAAGGGCAACTGGGAAGGCCCCATCATGGAATAATCCAGTACCTGTAATGTTTGTTTAGATGCCATGTGTTTCACACTTTCGGGTACGTATGCGGCAAAGTTCACCGCAGCCCAGGGTAGAAGAAAACCCAATAATCCGTATAAACTTAACGGCACCAACAATAAACTGACAATAAGCCATTTACGCTGACTTTCCATGGCAAACAAGGTCGCGCCCTTTCCCTTATCCAACCATTGGTCCAAAGCGTGAAATGTTTCACAGACAATTTTATCACCCTGCGGTAAATAAATTTCCCGAGGCAGGTTTCCCAGTTTAGATTCGGCCACACAAGATAACCATGGGTATTGCCCTAACAAGGTGTTGTTGTTCTCATAACGAACAACCAAGTGGTCATTTTCCAAACTGCAGCGAACCGGCAGAGCCGGTCCCCCTTTAGCGGAATAAAAAAAACCTTTCACTGTTGGCACAATATTTAGCCTAATGCCACATCAACATCAAACAAGGTTGCCGCTTCATCGCCCAGCGCCCCCACCTTACTGGGATCATCCGCTACCACCTCCTCGATGCCCGGCAAAATAGCCACTTGGGTCGCATTGGCATAAAAGCGAGCGCTACGAACCCGTGCCCAGGGAATAGCTAAACCCAATGAACAGACGATCCCTAACATATTGCTAACTCGTAGCCAGATAAGCGCCCAAACTCCCACATTTGAGGAAAATTCTGCCACGCCTTCAACACCTGTGTGGGTGAAAATATGATTACGGATACGGGCAGAATAAAATCCGGAAGCCAAAACATAAGCTATTCCATACAGTGCAAAAAACCCCATGCTAAGTAAGCTTACCATTCCTTCTTGTAGTTCATCCGTGGGACGTTCAGTGACTAAAAGTGTGAAGGACACACCTAATAACAATCCTCCAACCATAAAGATGCCCATGGCGATCCCCAGGGCGCCAAGACCGCTACCATAATACTCGGCAGTACTCAAACGCGAAGAAAATTGACGGTCACCATAGCCGCTGCCATCGATAAGATACGCATCAATTTTCTTCAATACGATGGGCAAGATGGTATACAAAGTAAAAACACTGGCGATTGGCAGTAAAAGCAACACCACAAAAGCCCGTTTGATGCTGCCATCGAAATGAAAACGTACATGTCGGTATGCGGTCATACGCAACTTAAACCGATAGCTGAGTACCACAAGCACCGGCGTCAATACCGCTAGCGTGAGCGCCACTATTGCGCCGGCCAGCGGATGCAATGAACTAAGAAGAAAATAGCAGGCAAATAAACAGACCGCGATGAGGCGACCTTTAAGAATTTGTAGCGGAGTCGCCAAATAGGTAAAACGGTGTCCGTCGATATCCGTATTGGCATAAAAATAGCGGTTGGTTCTAACTTTGGCCCACGCCGAATAGATACCCAAGGTGACAATACTCAGCAATACATTCACAATCCAAATAGAGAAATACTCGCCAGTACTACCGTAAAAAGTAACCGGTGAGTGGCGAAGCACGTCATTTTGCTCACGGGATACTGACGCCGGTTCGCTCGCGGCCTGGGCTGAAAACGCCGCAATTCGGCGCTCCAATTCTGCCGCCCGCTCTGGATAGCGTTGTGCATCAATACTGCGTCGCGCATCTTTTAATTCAGACAGTGAATATTGACTATAGTCTATAGACGAATCCATGTTTACTGCTCCCTGTTATGACTCCAAGTTTATGTAAATTCAGCAAATAAAACATAAACATACTTAAAAGCATTGCTTGCAGCAACTTTTTTTAGGACAAACAAAAACCCCAGGTACGGTGTAAATTTTAGGACAAACAAAAACCCCAGGTACGGTGTAAAAACCAATGGACACGGGATTGTTCAAGGTGGGTTAAGACAAATTTTTGCCCCCTACGGATCCCAATCACGTCTGAGGTATATAAGTGGCCTTTACTACCGGATACCCCACTGTGCATTTATCCTTCACGGTAATCCTAGTGTAATTCTTATAGGCAGTAAGCAGCATGTTGCATTTGCAAACAGTCTTACCATTAAGATAACGAAATGTAACAAACTTTCATAAAACACGTAATAAAACCAGAAATAAAGCATTTTCTGTAAGTTTATTACAGAAAATGCTTTATTTCTGGTAATTTTTGTTCATAATATCCCCATCGACACAGAGAAATCTTGTTTTATTACACTTTCAAGGAATCATTATGAAACTTTCTACATTCGCCATTGCACTTACTCTTTCAGTTTCATCTGTGCAAGCTTTTGCACAAAAAGTGATTCTGAAACCTGTTAACGACAATCTTGAAACCCTCGCCTGTGTTACCGCGGCCAATGAAGGGTACACAGCAGCAAGAAAGTTAGTCAGAGAGAACGGAAAAGATTTTTCAGAATTTAGTACCACAGTGTCATGCAATGGCATGAGCTTACGCGCCTTTTCTCATCAATATTCAAATAACGCCGTGGCAGAACCTAGCAACGTGATTGCCCTAAGGGTGAAAGATGAAGATGTCGCCTCTCAGGCGTGTATTGATGCCACCCGAATGGGGGCGGAGAAAGCGCTAGAGAAACATGATCTGGAAGGGGAAAATATTATCTGTAACCACAGAACTATCGCCGCTTTCGCCCGTCAATATCAAACCGAAAACGTGGTTGTTCATGCCACTGCCGAAGAATAAGCGCTTTTTTTAAAAAGCCTGAAGCCGCCAGTAAATACACCTGTGTTCATGACAGGATTGCTGGCGGCTTTTTTGATCTTTGTGTCTATTCTAAACGTTCTTTTAGTTTACTTTGAAATGCGCGTATCCGCTCGGCATTTGCGCCTAAATCACTACGTCCCACCCGAGATTTACTACGTATATCCACCAAAGTTTTTGTTCCTTGCTGAGTAAACCGTACCACTACGTCATCTTTAAACCCAAACCAAAAAGAGGTGTGGGTCGCTTCGAGGGTATTGGGGCGGGTATTTTGGGTAACGAGTGTCCAACCAAGATCATCAATAACGGCTTGGGCCGCCATGGACACGGTTTCAAAATCGGCCTGAAAAACCTGGGTTTTGATATCTGGATACGCTTCTTTTTGCTGGCTCGCAACTTCGTCGCCGTCATAGTCTGGTGGATTAATAGCACCACTGCGTGCTGGCAACACACCCACAAAGGCTGGCGGCATATTCACATCGGTGGTTATATCATGAATAGGCGGAACCGAACGGCCAGTTTGCATTAAGTGTAGCGGGATCCCCACTGAAATCAGCACACTGACTAAGGTAGCGATGGTAGTACCTGCGCGCATGGTTTTACGTACAAATAAGGCTTGGACAATGAGAAGCACCAGAGCACTAATGCCGACACAAACGCCCCACCGTAAGCACGTAAATGCTGGATGCAAATCAAGTAATTCAAACTTATACAAGGGGCCAGGCAATAACACCATGAATAAGCCAACAATGGCGACAACAATAACAAGGACGTTCACGATTTTTATTCCAAACAGCAAAGAGATGTTAACAATCATGCCAGAAATAACACGGTGACGCGAAATAAGAATCTGTTTTAATTAAAATTCTGTGTCCACTTGGCGCTAGTTGTCCATTCATTTGCCCATTGGGGAATTTTTTCTGCGGGCATTGGCCTGGCGATACCGTAACCTTGAGCCAGTTCGCAGCCCATTTCCATCAACACTTTACCGTGCTCCAAGCTCTCTACCCCTTCGGCAATCACTTGCCTGCTAAAGGATACCGCCAGTGCAATCACCCCGTTAACAATCGCTTTATCATCAGCATCTTCAAGCATATCGCGAACAAATGTCTGATCAATCTTTATCATGCTGGCGGGCAAGCGACGCAAATACGTCAGTGATGAGTAGCCTGTACCAAAATCATCAATCGCAAAACTCACCCCTAATTTGACACATTCACTCATAATATCGGCGACATGCTTTAAGTCATCTAACTTACTGGTTTCCAGCATTTCCAGCTCTAATGAACCAGGTTTAACATCCGGACGGCGGGCTAAACGTTTTTTTAGATCGGCAACAAAATAAGGTTGTTGGATCTGCTTTGCACCAATATTAACGCTCACTGACAAATGGATACCCGCTTGCTGCCAAAGGCTCATCTGCGCAATAGATTCATCAATCACCCATTCATCAATATCAATACTCAATTGATGGTTTTCCACAATAGGTAAAAAGTGCACCGGAGAAAGAAGCCCCTTTTCCGGATGTTGCCAACGAATTAACGCCTCGACACCGATGATCTCTCCCGTTCGCATATTAACCTTAGGTTGGTAGAACAATATAAACTCGCGGTTTCTTAACGCTTCATCAATTCTGGCGAGTTTTTCGTGTCGCGCTTTAATAGCATCTTCAGTATCAATATCAAACAGGTGATAACAGTTTTTGCCTTTCTGTTTTGCCAAATACATTGCTTGATCTGCATAGCGAATCAACTGATCCGCATCGGTATGATCTTTAGGATATAAGGCAACACCAATACTGGCGGATAGTTGAATGGTATAGGTGTCAATGGTCACAGGCTCAGAGGCAGCCTTAAGCAGCCCGTTAAGAAGGGCATTTGCCTCTTCCGCTTCTGTGAGATTCGCCAACACGGCCACAAATTCATCCCCACCGAAACGCGATAACGTATCGCATTCACGCAGTGCGCCTTGTAATTTGTTTGATAATGCCAATAGCAATCGATCGCCAACATCGTGGCCGTATTCATCATTGACTTCTTTGAAGCCGTCTAAATCCAGTAGCGCCACGGCAACATATTTTTGCTCTAGTCTTCCTTGCGTCAGTGAATGTTCTAATCGCTGCGCCAATAGGGTTCTATTTGGCAGATTGGTGAGCACATCGTAGTGCGCCATTTTTTCCAGTTTATTTTGCTGTTCTTTGGCATCGGAAATATCACTGAAAATAGCAATGTAATTCTTAATATTGTCTTGCTCGTCCTTCACCACACTAATTGTAAGCAATTGCGCGTATATTTCGTCATTCTTCCGCTTGTTCCATATTTCACCGGTCCAATAGCCCTTTTCATCTAAAGACGCCCATAGGGCTTTATAGAAAGATTCTGATTGTAGGTTCGATTTAAGAAGACTCGGGTTTTTCCCTATGACTTCGTCACGACTGTAACCGGTAATGGAAATAAAGGTATCATTCACTTCAATGATGCGGGCATTGGGATCGGTGATAAAAATGCCTTCTCGGGCATGAGAGAAAACCGTCCCCACAAGTTTTAATCGTTCCTCCAGCTCTTTATTGGTCGTTACATCCTGCACTAAGGACGTCACCCCCACCACATCATCTTGTTGGTTAACAATTGGCGTGCTGTACCATTCACAGGTAATAATCTGCCCGCTTTTCGTTTTATTTTTGTTACTTCTTCGATGGCCGCTACGATCACTGACGATTTGACGAAACACCGATGAAAGCATCGTCGTCATTTCAGGTAAAAGAATCAGCTCACTGGCTGACTTGCCAATGGCCTCCTCTGCGGAATAACCGAAAATGCGGGTAGCAGAGCGATTCCATTTAGTGCAAATCATATTGCGATCCCAGGTAATACACCCTAAGGGGGTATTTTCAATATGCCCGGACAATTCTCTTTCACTTTCCTGAAGCGATGACTGACTTTCTATGAGTTTTTGCTCTGCTTTGATGCGTGTTCTGGCCATAGAATTAAACCGACGCTGTAAGGCCACAAGTTCTTTAGCACCGTGTTGTTCTATTTGTTCAACCGCTTTTCCTTGTTCTAAATTTTCAGCCGATTTTAACAGCCGCTTTAATGGAGAAAGTAATGTTCGACGGATCCCCCAGCGGGCGATGAACGTCAAAGAAAGAATTAATACACCAAGGAAAAGGGCAGCATTGATAAAACGCTGATTAATGGCCTTTAACTGTTCATCGAATGGAATACCCACCGAAATCTGAATGCTGTTATTGCCGTCAATAAGAGGGCGAGACACAAACACCCGACCATTCTGAAATGAAGTAAGTATTTTCGGGGATGGGTTTTCGCTAGTAGTTTGAGATAATTTAATATCCGATTCTATGCGACTTAACCGTACCCCTAAAATACTGAGATCAGCCGGATAGCTGGCAATAATTTTTTGTTCTCTGTCGGTAATATAGGCATGGGAACCTTCAGGCAAATTGGACTTGGAAAGAAAATCGCTCCACCAATTCAGCGAAATAACCGCTACTGCCACCCCAACGATCTTGTTGTCATCGGGATGAATGACAGGATACGCAAAATTCACACTGGCGATACCGGTTACCCGATCGACCTGATATTCACCAATGGAAAAGCCCCTTGAATCCATAGCATCACGGATATAATCTCTGTCAGACACATTAACGGGGTAGCGTAATGATGTGGCGTTACACAGTAATTCACCGGATGCCAAGGGCACCCCTAAATTCACATAGCGACTGTTAACTTTAAGTACATTTTGCAAAAACTGACTACATTGAGGGGAGTCGGGAGATTGCACTTCATCAAAAGACACCAGGTTGCGCAGAAACACTTGGGTTTCTTCGATAAGAAAAGCCTGGAAATCCATGGTCAATTCCATAGTATTTAGCGCTTTTTGATTAGCCAGATCAATGGCGTATTGGCGTTCCTTCACCGATTCATAGATAAGCCCGCCTACCCCAGGTACAGCAACAATAACGATAAGTAATGTTAGTCTTGAATGAAGCGTTTTAAAAAACATTATGTACCTTTGGTATGCTGCATAGCCTCAGGCGCCAAACAGCTGAATATGAAAATAGCGTTACTCACAAAAAGACAGTGGCCAACAACGCACTGCATAGTAGATGAATTCATCGGGTGCAGAAAGTGAGCCTCTTGAATAATAGCCTCAATTTAATTGATGCAGATCAATATTTTCCCGCAAAAGATGAAAACCAAGATAGTAATGCCGGTTTATTCCTCTTGTTACCGGCTTTTTATAGAATTATCAGATACCTGCTAATGATGAGATTACAATCTTCCGGTCTCGGTGAAAAGTGTTTTTATTTTAGTTAAAGGAAGTTCCCCCTTTTATTTAATTATAGGTGAAACTTATTGGCATCGTCGGGGTTTATCACTAGAATCCTCTGCACTACCCTACACGGTTTTTCATGGTTAAGGCTGGTCCAAATGTTTGCATTTCTGCTGCATGGGTTTCCACTGGTATTTGCACTGGCATCCTTCTGGTCAAATACGGAGCGAAAACTGCTGCTGTTGAATTTAGGGCTTTGTATCTCGATTGCCTCTTTGTTGGTTTTCGAGCAGGCTTGGGGCGGCGCCATCGTGATCACCATCGCGGGGTTAAGCACCACTTATCGACTGGTAAAGCAGAAACTATTGTCTCCCCTAGCCACCTATTTGAGTTTATTGGTTATGACAGTCATCGTCATGGTCATTAATGTCATCACCCATCAAACTGGGCTGTTATCCACCATGCCTGTTTTTACTTTTATGACTTACCGTTTTGGTGAACTCTACTGCAAGGAGGCGGGGCTGCGTATTTGTATGATTGTGGGTTCCACAAATTTTATGATTTACGGACTTCTGACTCACACCTGGGGACTGGCATTGACAGAGCTATTATTTGCCCTGTCAAATTCCTGGTACTGGTTTAAGCTCAAACGACAGTTATCAAGCCATCCGGTAAGCGACTAGATAGCCTTATTTCGGTTGCAGTAAATCCCATTTATTGCCATACAAATCTTGAAAAACAACCACAGTGCCATAGGGCTCTTCCCGGGGCACTTCGTCAAACGTCACACCCTGTTCTTTCATGTTGTGATAATCCCGCCAAAAGTCATTGGTATGCAGAATTAAAAATACCGCGCCCCCGGTTTGATTTCCAATGGCACGGCGCTTTTCATCGGTATCGGCTCTGACCAACAACAAATAGGTACCATTGGCATGGGGCGGCGATATCTGAACCCAGCGGTTGTCATCGTCTAATGGAATATCTTCCACTAATGTGAATTGCAGCTTTTGTGTATAAAAGGCAATGGCCTCATCATAGTGTTTAACCATTAACGCGATGTTGGCAATTTTTTGTTGTACGACTTGCGACATATTTAGGTCCAATATTTTATAAAATTAACAGCGTCACTCCACTGAGATGGTGTTACGCGCATCTTTTCCCTTGACTCGTTTGAAGGGCAATTCACCTTTAATGCCCCTTGACGCAGCCAATCCCATCAAACAACGAAATCAGAGCATTCTAAATGGCTTCGGGCGGTACATACTGCCACATGTCTTAAACCATCACGCAAATTGTCGGCCTTTTTAGGGTGCGATAGCAATAGCCATAATCACTATTAACTTAACGTTGCACAGTAGCAGCAAGTTAAATTCAAAATTAGTTACTCAGACGTGAATGAACTATGTCCTTTATATGATTTTCGTTGGGATCGGCGTTTCCGCGATCATGGATGTAGCGTCTCCCTGGCTTTTGAGCATGTGGGCAAAAAGGTATCAGGGTGGGATCACTTATCTGCCATATTATCTGTCATTTTCTGGGCAACCTTCACAAAGGTCGCCAGCGCTTCTGGGTCAATATCCTGAGTCATTTGCTGCTGCATCTGTTGGGAAAACGCAAATAACGACTCTTGTAGTGCTTCGCCTTGGGGCGTTAAGGCCAACAATTGACTTCGTTTGTCATGAGGATTGGCCTCTTTTTTTACCAATCCCTGGGCGATAAGGTGGGTCACCAAACGGGTAATTTGTGCTTTATCCCGCTTAAAAAAGCCAGCTATATCCACAGCCGTTGTGGTCTTCTTTTTATGAATAATTTTTAAAACCCGCCCATGCATGGGCGTAATATTTAATTTTCTTGCATCCAGTTCACTGCAAAACTGCTGCTTAATGGCATGGGCTAAATGGAACGTGGCTTCAATGGTATTGACCGTCATATCATCCTCAAAATAAATATAGTTGACATTGTCATCTATATTGCAATATAGTTGCTTTTATCAATCATACTAAATGTAGACAATAAGTGACAGAATAAATGACAACCTCAGTACAAGTGCAAAAACGACCGCTATATCAAAAAATTATGGTTATTGCTTCTGTTATCCTCTTTGTGGGCGGTGCATTAACCGGGATCATGACCTACAAGAATGTGGGGATCACAGAAACTTTCATGACTGATTGGTTTTCATCATTTGGCATCGCGGCATTAGTCATGGTCCCTACCGGTTACATTATGATGACGGTGGTTAGCAAGCTTATCCAAATCAGTATGCCTAACAGCCGTAAAAAACATCAGCAAGTGGTGACGGGATTAACCATGGCAGTAATTATGGAGTCGGTGATGGCACTTTCTACCACAGCCAATACCATTGGCTATGCCGATAAGAACACCTTTTTGCTCGCCTGGAGTCAGGCTTTTATTACCGCTCTGCCCTTTGGACTTTGCATGGCAATAGTGATGTCCGTGTTCTTAAAACCTAAATTAGATCAATTTATGGCAAGTTGATTGGGGCCGGTGGCTTGTTGAGGGCGCCAAGGGGGGACAGGCGCTTATTGGGGCAAGGGACACGCGGCTAAAATGCGCTGATTGTAACGACTGGCATAAGCATGGGCTTGACTACGATAAGCCGTGGACTCACCCACCCGCAAGGTATCGGAGGTGCCTTTAAGTACCCGATAACCACATGTCTGACTAATCACCTTCAGTGGATATTGCGCCATATCGATACCCGGCAAGGATATAACCCGACCACCAAAAGCTAAAAATCGTTTATCCTGCTGTGCAATGGCACGCTCTGCATCCGCCACCGCATCGGCCTGAGTGATCCAGTACAAAGGGTGTTCAGTTTGGCTAACAGTTTGTTCACCACCGTGAGTATTTTCCCTCACCATCTTTTCGGTCACCCCAGGTGTATTTGTCCCATCGGCGGGCTCAGTTGCGGCCACTGACGTGGCCTTGTCCATGGTGCAGCCCGCTAA
>NZ_JBAHZB010000047.1:0-5208 GCF_036697315.1 Alteromonas sp. 14N.309.X.WAT.G.H12 | reverse complement strand
TGTGCCTTAGCATAAGGTTATACATGTTTTTTTCTGCCACGGCGATACCGCCCGAGTACCGTCATACCCAGCAATACCAACCAACCGGCACCCAGGCTGCCGCCACTGTCTGAACTACTGGACGAATCTGTATTCTCTTCTGTGTTGGTCGTCGTCTCTTCCGTTTCATCTGTATCATCCGTATCATCGTCTGCCTGTGTCGCCTCAACGGTCACGGTCAAGGTCGCCGTGTCGGTGAGTTCACCGTCTGATACCGTATAGCTGATGGTTTCTGTTCCCGACAATCCCGTTTCCGGCTGATAGGAAATCATGTCATCACTGATACTGACACTACTGTTACCCGTATAGGTAATCGACGGGATGCTAAGGCTATCACTGTCAATATCACTGTCGTTACCTAGCACATCGATGAGCGTGGCCTCGCTGTCTTGCTCTACCGTGGCGGTATCATCACTGGCAACGGGGGCATCGTTTATCGCATTAACGGTGATCACCAACGGATAGGAATTCGAGTCATTAACCCCATCATTGACCGTCGCAGAAACCGATAGCTCACCGTTAAAGTCAGCATCCGGCTGCACCGTCGTACCATCAAGGGTGTAATTATTGCCCGACTCCAGCGTTAGGGTGAAATTATCTGGGTATGAAGAATCCGCATCCGTCACTGACAAATCATCCAACGTCACCGTAATACTACTATCTTCATCCACGCTTAAATCTGCCTGTCCGTCAATCACGGGGGCAACGGCAGATTCACCTTCGTAAATCGTAAAGGCTGCTAGGTTCACTGCATAAAAAACGTTATCACTGCAACTGACCATAACACGGGCCGCAGAGGTTGCCGTGTTCGGCACGGTCACGCTTTGTTCACCATCATTATCCGTATCACTAATAAGGGTGGTATCAAAAACATTATCGCCATCAAGGTCGGCTTTAATATCTACGGTGTCACAACTAATGGGACTAAGTTCAGTACTGGCGGTATCCCATGTCACAGTTTCTTCTGTATTTCCTTGCCAAACACTGTCTTCAGTAGGTGTGGTTACTGCAAAGGCGGCGCCGGTATCCACCACATCGAGGGTGACATCAGCCGTATCCACCCCCCCCAGATTATCTTTCACCGTAATGCGAAAGTTCAACTCTCTGTCGGTTGAGGGATACACCTCACCAAAGCTGACGGTGTCGGAAAGCACATCCTCTAAGGCGGGAAAATAACGATAACTGACCGAGACGGCTTCATAAGAACGAAACAAGGGGTTAGCGCCGTTGTCGGTGCTCATTTCAGTACCATCAGCGGTGCCTCCGTCATCGCCGCCGGCATCCATCTCTTCCCACTGATAACTGAGCTCATCACCATCATCATCACTGGCGCTGGCATCCAGCCAAAAGGGGGTATTGGCAGGAATGGTATAGCTGCTACTGTCAACGCTTACACTGGGCGCTGAATTGTCTAAACTGGTACGCGTGCCGCAGGTGCTGCCGCGACCGGATTCAACATAATCACGGATCTGCTCCACCGAATGGGCATGGTAATAAGGATCCGCGGATGACTCGATATTCTGACCACTGCATAAACCGGCATAAGACATGATGGTTGAGCCACTGCCAGGCTCTACTGCACTGTCGCCGGAGCGCTGATCATCAGCGCAATCACTGCTGTCTTGGGCATTAAAGGTGTGCTCGGCATCCAATTGATGACCTAATTCATGGGCCACCAAATCAACGTAAAAACTCTCACCTTGTGGCGAGGTATTGCCACTGTAGCCTTGGGCTTTGTAACTGGCATTACAGGCCACACCTACATATGCAAGTCCGCCGGGATTGGTAGACAGCAAATGACCCACATCGTAATTATCTGTGCCTATTGCCTCATCAATGACCGTTTGGTTGGTTTCAATATCCGTAGTGGAATCGGAATTGGTAAAGGGATCGGTATCACCATCGGTATAAATAATGTCTTCGTTATCAACCAGTTCAAACTGAATTGCCGTATCTACCAATAAGATCTGATTCACCCGATTTACCAAGGTCACCATTTCAGCAACGGCATCATCCTTCGTACCGCCAACGGCTTCGGTATATTCACCGGTGGCACTCAGTGCCAAACGGTAGGTCGTCAGAGTATCCCCGGTGGTTTTCTGTGCAGTAGACACCGATGTTTCTTCATCTTCATCAGTTACCACAGCAGCAACCAGTGCATCATCGGTGGTAGAAGCCAACAAACTTTCGCCGTCTGCATTTTTGTAGTAATAACTGATGTAATCTTCGCTATTGCCTTCATACACAGGAGACAGCAATGCCCATTGTCCGTTATAGCGAAATATGCCGCTCAAGCCTTTATGGGTAATACTAAAACGGCCAATATTTTCAGGTTCATCAACCTGTACCGCTTCATAAGACATAAATTCAGGGTAGCGCGCCGCCAAGGATGAAGACATCACTTGAGAAGGGGTTAAGGTGAAATCCGCAGAGGTACCGTCAGGTAACGGGATGGCGATAGTAACGGTGGCATTTTTGTCCGTAAACCGCTGCTGTAAGACCGTGCTATCGAGAGATTGGTAATTTCCTGATGAGGCGTTAACTCTTTTAGGTTCCCCATCGTCATAGGGTTTGCTTTGCGCAGCGTCTACCCATAAAGATGATTGCGCCATTACATTCGTAACAGTAAACACCGTGACTCCGACCACACTGAATATGGCAATACGCTTACCCAGATTACGTAAAACCCGTTCGGCTACAACTTGCATAAAACAACCTTAAACACATGACAAACGGCCTACCGGCCGTTCATCAATAAATAAATTCAGTTTTGATAGCCTGACTATAGCAAAATCGGCCAACAATAAATGAGGTTTACATTAGTAAAGCCACATACTGTACTTAATTAACGTAAACACTCAGCTATTTGATGTGGAAAATTTCAGATAACTTACAATCCATAACAGAAACCTGACTTTCTCGTGGTTTCGGGCGTTCCCTGCCCAGCCGTTACCCAAGGCGTTAACGTTTTTTGACAAACACCGCCGCCGTTAATCTGGGAACAACAAAGCCATGGGCATTCATTTGACTGTTTTTTACCACATCATCGGCTCCCGTGGCTAAGGCATGATGCAGTTCAAAATCCTGCGCTCCGGCATAATTAAAATCAACCGGATGAGGGTTGTTGTTAAAGATCACCAGGATTTTTTCGTACGCCCCGTCCACGGCTTCGCCCCTGGTATCATCAATTTCCATTGCAATAACCCCCTGTAGAGGATGCGCCGTATTTTGATTTAAAAAATGCAGTTTTTCCATGATGCTTTGGGCGGTTTGCAATCGAAACAGTTTAGCGCTGCTGCGCACCGCAAGCATGTTTTCAAACACCTTACTGGCAAACTGGATATCCTGTGAAGAGGCCATATCACGTCCTTGATGCCCAGCCAGCACCGTTTTAATCAGCGGCCAATTCTCGGCGTCTTTATCCGCAGGAGGTAATCCCACATTGTAGTTATTCGTACGTTTTGTAAAGTCCACACCGTTAAACCAGTCACCGTAATCATAACTATCCCGTAAAAAAGATTTCGACCGTAATAGTTCTGACCCCATGTGCAAAAACGGGATCCCTTGGGCATAAAGGACGTAGGACAAACTTAGATTATGCAATCTCACTCTATCTTCGGTAGAGGTAGCAAAGGGTAATCGATACTGACTATTGTCCCATAGGGTTTGATTGTCATGCTTGGACACATAATTGATGGTATCGGCGGGATCATAAGCATATCCCGTAGGCTGATCGCCATAGGGGATCGTTTTACCCTGCAACTTACCCAGTTCAAAATTCGCCAAGTTGCCCGCTAAACCAATGCGGGTTTGATTCATCGCCAATTCATACTGTGCTCTAATGGTATCACTGGCTTGCCTTTCGTTAGGCATGGTGCCTAATCCATTGCCAATTCCTTGGGGATCCCGGGTATTGTTGCCCGACCCGCGCACCGCATCCCGTAATCTGTCGCTAAAGGTACCGATTTCTGTTCCGCCCAGCGCCAGTTGGCTAGCTTGAATAAAACGACGGTTATCGGCAACTTCACCAAAATTCCAGCCTTCACCGTAAAAGTACGTATCAGGATCGATTTTCCGTACCGCGTCTCTGGCTTTTAGCATCACTGCTTTAGGCTGATGTCCCATTAAATCAAAGCGAAAACCATCAATTTTGTATTCTTGCGCCCACGTTTTAAGGGAATCTTCCATAAGCTTTGCCATCATCCTTCGCTCGGTGGCCGTATTGCCACAGGAAAAGCAGGTCGATTGTTCCACCTCGCCAGAGATCGGATCGAGACGGTGGTAATACCCCGGCACAACTTTATCTAACACCGAATGAGGCGCTAAGCCATATTGATGGGTATGGTTATACACCACATCCATTATCACCCGAAATCCCAAGTTATGCAGTTGCATCACCATGGTTCTAAACTCAACGATACGTGTGATCCCCATAGGATCAGTGGCATAGCTTCCTTCGGGCACCGTATAATGAACAGGATCATACCCCCAGTTATAGTTATCTAGCTTGCGTAACTCACTCACCACCTTTTGCGCGGCATCCGTGCGAGGATCGAAGGTTGCCAAGACCTGTTTAATGGTTTGCTTAGGGGCAAATCCTCCTTGGCAAACCGATGCAATATTATGCTTACTACATAAGGTTTGTACTGTATCGTCGAGGTCGATAACCTGGGTTTCGTCTTCATTCACCGAACCAAAGTCAAAGGCCGGTAGTAGATGGATGGTATTGAGTCCACTGCGCTTTAATGCTTCAAGATGTTTCATTGGCGGCGACTGTAATTGGGTGAACGCTAAATACTTCCCCTTATATTTTGTGTTTGCTGTATCAGAGGCACTGAAATCACGAATATGTGTTTCGTATAGAATTTGGTCTTCCGGCGCGTCGATGGCCGGCATCTGTTGTTTATCCCAATTGTTAGGTTGGGTTTGAGGTGCCGATAAATCCACCACCTGAGAATGGGTGCCATTGGTGGATAAACTCAACGAGTAAGGATCTGTCACCATTAAGGTTTCAACACCATGGGTTTGTGGATGATAAACCTTTATTTTGTACTGATAATAGTCATATAAGGCTATTTTATCGGTTTTCAGGTGCCAAATCCCGGTTGCCCTGTCCTCTTGCATGGGCAATTCAACAAAGGGATCAGCTAAGTCCGTATTGTTAAAACC
>NZ_JBAHZB010000046.1:9345-28750 GCF_036697315.1 Alteromonas sp. 14N.309.X.WAT.G.H12 | reverse complement strand
GGCATATGGCTGGGCCAGCCTTATCGGTCTGTCCCGCATTCTGTTAGGCGTTCATTACCCAACGGATGTCATCGCCGGTGGCTTGCTAGGTCTTACCATTGCTTCACTGAGTTTATCGATACTGGGGTAGTATGAAAATTCTTTATGGCGTTCAAGGGACCGGAAACGGTCATATTGCACGAGCTCGTATTATGGCGGCAGCTTTTCAAAACAGACCAGACATAGACGTGGACTTCGTGTTTTCAGGTCGTGATAAAAACAAATATTTTGATATGGATGTGTTTGGTGACTACCAAACCTTTGAGGGTCTGTCTTTTGTGACCCGCCGTGGCAAAGTCAGCAAGGTCGCCACCTTGAAGACCAACAATATTCCCCGTTTTTTAAAAGACACCCAAGGGGTTGATGTGTCCGGGTATGACCTGCTAATTAACGATTTCGAGCCGGTAACGGCGTGGGCGGCAAAACGCAAAGGCATTCCCTCTATTTCTATTAGTCACCAGGCATGTTTTTCCTATAATGTGCCCAAATCAGGAGACAGTCTGGTTAACCGCGCCATTTTACGTTACTTTGCGCCCACAGACGTGCAGTTAGGTGTGCATTGGTATCACTTCAACCAGCCCATTATTCCCCCTTTCGTTGCCGAAGAACCCGTGGCAACGCCAAGCAAAGCCCATGTGCTGGTGTATTTGCCATTTGAAGAGGTTGACGATATTCGTCAAATGCTAGACCCCCTTACCGAACAGCACTTCATGTGTTTTCACCCTGCCATTAATGCTCCCATCGACGTGGGACATATTAGTTGGCATCCACCGTCAAAACAGGGCTTTCACAACGCACTGCAACATTGCAATGGTGTTATTGCCAACGGTGGCTTTGAGTTATCCAGTGAAGCGCTACACCTTGCCAAAAAGCTATTAATTAAGCCCTTGCACGGCCAGTTTGAACAGTTATCCAACGTGCTCACTTTGGATAAAATGGGCCTTTGTCACACTTTGTTTCAACTCGATACGGATATTGTGGAAGAGTGGCTAGGCGCAGCGGATAACGAAGGAATTCGTTTTCCAAGCGATCCAACCTTATTGATTGAGTGGTTAAAAAGTGGGGATTTATCCGACACCCATTCACTCAGTGAAGCGCTATGGAAACAAGTCCAATATGGCAATAAAACCCGAGAACGATTAATGGCACTTGCAATTTAGAATTGCAATGCCATCATAGCAGCAATTTTAGTCATACTTTGCGGGTTCGTTGTGCGCAGAAAATCCTTCTTCTTCATCATTTTGATCCTGGCAGCCACTGCTCTATCAGCTTGTGGGTACCGCGGAGACCTCTATCTTCCTGATGAGGCCAAAAGTAATCAGCCGTCGTCACCTGAGGAACCCGCTGACAATTCCGGAGAACAACAATAATGGATTTTTTCGCCTTTCGTGAAGGCCGTTTGCACGCAGAAGATGTGCCGGTTGAAGATATCGCAAAAACTTACGGCACACCGGTCTATATTTATTCCCGTGCAACGTTAGAAAGGCACTGGCATGCCTTTGACGATGCCCTCTCCAGTCATCCTCATCTTATCTGCTATGCCGTTAAAGCCAACTCCAATTTAGGCGTACTCAGTGCCCTGGCTGCCTTAGGCTCCGGTTTTGACATTGTCTCTGCCGGCGAGTTAGCACGGGTATTAGAAGCCGGCGGCGATGCGGCAAAAGTGGTATTTTCCGGTGTGGGTAAAAAACACGATGAAATTCGCTACGCCCTTGAACAAGGCATTATGTGTTTTAACGTGGAATCTGAACCCGAATTAGAACGCATTAACGAAGTTGCCGGTCAATTAGGCGTTAAAGCCCCTATCTCGCTGCGTATCAATCCAGACGTTGATGCCAAAACTCATCCGTATATTTCAACGGGGTTAAAAGCCAATAAATTTGGGATTCCCAAAGAACGGGCAGTCGCCACCTATGAACTGGCGGCCAGTTTACCGCACTTGGAAGTGAAGGGTATGGATTGCCACATTGGCTCTCAACTTACCTCCATCGACCCTTTTGTGGACGCCTTAGATCGCTTACTCCAGCTTATTGATGAGTTGGCAGAAAAAGGCATTGTGCTGTCCCATTTAGATGTCGGTGGCGGTTTAGGCGTTACCTACGACGATGAGACCCCGCCCCACCCCAAAGAATATGCCGCAGCCATGGTTAGCAGAATGACTGGCCGGGAAAACATGAAACTTGTCATGGAACCGGGACGGGCCATTGCCGCCAATGCCGGCATTTTAGTAACCGAAGTGGAATTCGTAAAAGAAGGTGAGGAAAAACATTTCGCCATCGTTGATGCCGCTATGAATGATATGCTGCGTCCCTCGTTATACTCTGCTTGGCAGAAGATTATCCGGGTTGATCAACACAGTAACGCAGAAACGCGCCTTTATGATATCGTAGGCCCTGTGTGCGAAACCGGTGATTTTCTTGGTAAAGACAGAGAGTTAGCGGTAGAACCCGGTAACTTGTTAGCCGTTCGCAGCGCCGGTGCTTATGGGTTTGTCATGGCCTCAAATTACAACAGTCGTTGCCGCCCTTGCGAAATCATGGTCGATAAAAATCAGGTTTTTGTGGTGCGTGAACGAGAAAATCTAAAAGATCTCTGGAAAGGTGAGCATAAACTTACGTAAACTAGGGAAATTCGAATAAAAAAGATGCGCGCTAAATGCAAGTTCAATTTTCCAAAATGCACGGGTTGGGTAATGACTTTGTTGTCATCGACAACGTAACCCAAAACGTTTTCTTTTCAAATGATAAGATCCGGCTTCTTGCTGACCGGCATTTTGGGATTGGTTTCGATCAACTGCTGGTGGTGGAACCGCCCTACGATCCTGAACAGGACTTCCATTATCGCATCTTTAATGCGGACGGTTCAGAAGTATCCCAATGTGGTAATGGCGCCCGTTGCTTCGCCCGTTTTGTGAAAATGAAAGGGCTCATTAACCGCAATAAGATTAAAGTCAGTACCAAATCGGGCAAAATGGTGCTGTATCTTGAAAAGGACGGCCAGGTTACCGTCAATATGGGCGTACCGGAATTTACGCCGGCCAAGGTACCATTAGTAGCCAACAAACAAGAAAAGACCTATATTTTTCGGGTAGAAGAGACCACCGTATTTCTCGGTGCAGTGTCCATGGGCAACCCACATTGCGTAATGGAAGTGGATGACGTAGACACGGCTAAGGTCCATGAACTCGGTCCCCTCATTGAACGCCATGAGCGCTTTCCAGAAGGGGTGAACGTAGGTTTTATGCAAATTCTTGCCCGAGATCATATTCGACTTCGAGTTTATGAACGCGGCGCTGGCGAAACACTGGCTTGTGGTAGCGGCGCATGCGCAGCAGCGGCCATTGGTCAGTTACAAAATAAATTGGATAAGGAAGTCAGGGTAGATTTACCCGGCGGTAGTTTACGAATTCGCTGGCAGGGCAATGATTCTGCATTGAAGATGACCGGCCCAGCGGAGCACATATACGACGGACAAATTAACCTATGAGTGATATTTCAGGTCAAAAAAGCAGCCCCATTGCACTTGAGCCCAATTATGACGAAGCCCTCGACCTTTCGGCGGAGGCAGTGCGCGCTTTTTTATTGCACAATCCTGAATTTTTTGTCAACAACCCGGACATTTTGGAACAGCTTGTCGTTCCCCATCAGGAAAAAGGCTCTGTATCACTGGTAGAACTGCAAAGTGAACAACTGCGCAAGAAAGTCAGGCAATTGAACTACAAGCTTAACCAATTGATTGGTGTGGCAAAGCAAAATGAAAAAATCTACCGGGTTTATACCGATTTGAACGTCGAAATCTTGCGTTGCAAATCCATCTCCGAAATACAGTATAAATTAGAGACCGTGTTGCAGGAGCGGCTAAATCTGCAATCCGTGGTGTTGCACCTGTTCCGCGGCCCCCATGCATTACAAGAGCTCCAGCGCCGACTTATCATAGAAAAACGATTTAAAACCAGTACCTTTTTCTTCGGCAGACTCAGTCAGCACGAAAAGCAGGTCGTATTCGGGCAAGAAACCGCAGAATCCGCCGCCCTCATCTTATTGGGGGACAATAAGGATATGGGAATTCTCGCCGTGGGCTCTGATGATGCCTCTCATTTCACGCCCGACATGGACACCTTGTTGCTTAAGCAATTACAAGAAGTCTTGAATATTACCATGCCTACGCTTTTGGGATATTGATGGCCTCGGCGAGCAACCGTCACTCCCCCTTAGCCCCCGATTGCCAGCTCTGGCTGGACAAATTTTTATTACACCTTGATATCGAGCGTGGCTTATCCGGCCATACCATCTCCAATTATCGCCGCCAACTACAAGACATCGCCCGTACACTGCAACTGGAAGATTGGTCAGGCTTAACACCTTCAGATATAAAACGGGTGCTTGCCGCCGCCAAAAAAGAAGGGAAACACGCCCGTACCATTGCCTTACGTTTGTCGTCACTGCGTACTTTTTGTCAGTACCTTATTGATCAAAAACAGTTATTCAGCAATCCCGTTGAAGGTATACAAGCCCCGAAACAAGGTCGACCGCTACCCAAGCAAATCAGCGTGGACGATATGCAGCAGCTATTAAACACGCCACAGGATGACGGCATCAATTGCCGTGATATGGCCATGGCAGAACTCTTGTATGGCTGTGGACTGCGGCTAAGTGAATTGACCACCTTACGGCTCAGTGACTGCCAAGCCGACGGCACATTGCGGGTAACCGGTAAAGGTAACAAACAGCGAATTTTGCCCCTTGGGCGCACGGCACAAAAAGCCCTGGCAGCCTGGCTTAAAATACGCAACCAATATGCATCCCCCTACGAACCGGCGGTGTTTGTTAGCAAACGGGGAACCCAAATATCCAATCGACAGGTCGCCAACCGGCTTAATGAATTAGCCCAACGACAAAACCTGTCGCAAAAGGTACATCCCCATAAATTACGTCATTCCTTTGCCACCCATGTTTTGGAATCCAGCGGCGATCTGCGCGCGGTACAGGAATTGTTGGGCCATGCTAATTTATCCACCACACAGGTCTACACCCATTTGGATTTCCAGCATCTTGCCAAGGTATACGATTCGGCCCATCCTAGAGCCAAGAAAAAATAGAGAGGAACTATGCGTTTTTTCCGCACCTTACAACCGATCAAAGCCATTACCTTTGACCTGGACGACACCCTGTACAACAACGAGCCGATTATACGTAGCGCAGAGCAAGCATTAAACGACTACATTGCCCAGCATTACCCAATGGCGTCAGCGTTAAGTCAGCAGCAATGGTTAGATATTAAGCGCAAACTGATCCGTGACGAGCCGGCATTGGCTTCCGATATGGGCCAGCTAAGAATGAAAACCTTACAACAGGCTTTAGGACAAGATGTCACCGAAGCGCCCAAACTTAGCGAGGCTGCGAAAGCCTGCTTTACCTGTTTTTACGATGCCAGAAGCGCGTTTTCACTGTCTGATTCTGTACATCAGCTGATGGCGACATTAGCCGACAAAGTGCCCCTAGTGGCCATTACCAACGGCAATGTAGACCCCCATAAAACCGGTTTAGCCCCCTATTTTAAATCTATTTTTCACGCCAGTATTACCCGCCCGGCAAAACCTGCACCACACATGTTTGATGAAACGGCAAGCCTGCTTAACTTGCCACCGGCACATATTCTACATGTGGGAGATAATCTGGAAAAAGACGTCAAAGGGGCCATTGATGCCGGTTTTCAGGCCGCCTGGTTTGCGGCAAACCGGCCCATGGTACTTAATAACGAACCGGTAAGCGTGCTGCCCCATGTCGCCCTTAGCGAGCTAGAGGATTTGCTGTTGCTTCTGGATTAACCCTCGTAAGTGGTTGAAGGGCTTTTATTTCCCGGATTCAATGGCCGAACTGTCTTCCAGTACGTTTTGATGCATAGACTCGCAAGGACGCTGACAACCAGGCCGCCCGACCACTTTAGCCGGTACTCCCACCACGGTAACGTGAGCAGGAACATTGTCCAAAACCACACTACCTGCGCCAACTTTAGAGCCTTCGCCTATTTCTATATTACCGAGAATTTTGGCGCCTGCTCCCACCAACACGCCTTGGCGGATCTTTGGATGTCGATCACCGGATTCATTGCCGGTTCCACCTAAGGTGACACTCTGCAAGATGGAGACATTGTCTTCCACCACCGCGGTTTCACCAACCACAATTCCGGTTGCATGGTCGAACATCACACCCTTGCCTATTTTAGCGGCGGGATGAATATCAACACCAAAGGTTTCTGAATTACGACTTTGTAAAAAGAGCGCCAGTTGATGACGACCATGTTGCCACAGGTAATGGGCCATACGATGAGCCTGAACAGCATGAAAGCCTTTAAAGTACAGTAAGGGCGTGAGGTAGTCTTTTACTGCGGCGTCCCGTTCAAATACCGCCTGAATATCCGTAATGGCCGCTTCGGTAATGTTCGGGTCAAGAAGATAGGCTTCATCAAAGACTTCCCGAATAGCAATCGCAGGCATCACTTCATCCGCTAACTTATTGGACAAAATAAAGCTAAGGGAAGATTCAAAATTATGGTGCGTCAGAATACATGCATGAATGTAGCTAGCAAGAAGAGGTTCGTTGTCGGCAATTTGCTGAGCTTCATGTTTTAGCGTTAACCAAAAATCGGCGCTAGCAGAAAATGCATGCATATGACGTTGTCCTGTGAGTATCCAAGGGAGGTAGGGGCATGAAGATAATGATTGTGGGCAGAATTTCAAGCTTTACGCTATCAAACGTTACATAGAAACGATCTAAGGTAGTACAGAATGTACCATCGCCCCAGGCTAAATCTTTCACACCGGTTGTGAAAGCCTTACATTTTCGGCCTCTTGGTATTCTATGACCCTGTTGCCGCTCATACAGAAACCCCCTTATTATCATCATTATAAAAACAATCAGTCATTGTGGAACGGCAGTTGCTGCGTAGGTTTGTATCTCAAACCAAAGGAGAACATGATGAATAATGATCGTATCGAAGGTAATTGGAAAGAAATGAAAGGCAAAGTGCAACAGCAATGGGGCAAGCTAACGGATGATGACATCGATAAAATCGATGGTCGTCGTGAAGAGTTGGTAGGCAAGATCCAAAAAGCCTACGGTAAAAGCCGGGAAGAGGCTGAAAAAGAAGTCGACCATCACTTTAGTTAGGTCAGCTAGCCCACTATATCGCTAGCTGTGACTACCCAAAAGGCCGGTTTTCCGGCCTTTTTTATTGGCTCCGTTTTTGCCAATAGCCCCCTAGCCTAAATCGCCGTTAAATACTGCTAACATCAGGGATCCGACGGCGAATGATCGGCAACGTACGCTCCCCGCTTTCCTTTTGGTTTATCTTCACCCACCGTACTGTCTTTATCCGTTTGAAATTCGATGGCGGAATTAAGTAGAGCGCCAAGCAAAATCATATAGGCACTTAAATAAAACCACATTAGCAAGATCACGATCCCGCCCACCGAACCATAGGTTTTGTTGTAACTGGCAAACTGGTTTAGATAAAAAGAAAACCCGTAGGACGCAATTAGCCACATAACGGTAGCAAACACCGAACCTACCGTTACCCACCGCCATTTTGCATCCCTGCGATGAGGGCCATAACGATACAGGCCTGCCAATCCGGCATTGAATAGCAACATAAGAAGGGGCCAGGTTATCCACATGGCCTTTTCCTCATTCAGTAACCCACCTGCGGCCCAGCTGATCCATGCAGGCAACACAGAAATACACAATAATGCGATGATAACCAACAAGATAATGCTGATTGTAAGGACAATACGGGCAACAATACCTTTGAAGAAATTTCTGCCGTGCTCTTCGTTATAGGCGATATTACACGCACTGATCAGTGCATTTGCCCCCTTGCTGCTACTCCACAAGGTGAGCAATAAACTAAGACCAAACCCCCAACTTAGGGCCCGGTTTGAGTTTTCAGTAAGGCGAGTTAGTTGTTCTTGTAAAATATAGCGGCTTTCAGAAGGTACGGCATCCACCAGATACCCCATGTGGGTTTGCAGCTGCTCAGGCGAGACCAACAAACCATAAAGCGAAATAATACCCGCCAGTAAAGGAAATATGGCTAAAAGAAAATAAAACGCCACGCCCGCAGAGATCAACGACAAATTGTGATCGACCTGCTTCTTATAGGTGCGTTTTAAAATTTTCCACCAAACATTAGGGGGGAACTCGCTCATGCCGGTGCTACGTTTTGCCTGCCATACAGCCATACTTTACTCCCTTTATTCCTATTCTTGGTTTGTACGTAAATAAACAGGAAGAGAGCATTAAAGCCGGCATTAATTTAGGCAGTTTGAATGGGTAGATCGGCGATTAATTCAAGAAAGTCTCGGCGATGAGGGGTGCCCATTTTTATGTATAGACTTCGCACCAGAGAGGTCACTGCTTCCTCATCAAGACTCAAGGTATGGGCAATGCCCTGATAAGTCACTTCTTTATACAGTAGTTGGGCAATCAACTGTTCCTGTTTTGTCAGCAAAAATGTCGCCGACAACACTTTCCAGTCCGGTTGCTGTTTAACCGAAAACGACAGTACAAAACACGTTTGGGCTCCCTGCGTGTCAGCATAGGTATTCAGAATGGCCACCGTCAATACAGTCATGGCCTCCCTTCGTTCATCAATGATGAAGCTGTGTGTTTTGTCTGCATTCGATGAAATTTCCTGTATGCAGTTATCCATCGCTCTTAGTAATTGATATAGATATCGCGCGGGTGACAAGGCAAGGTAGCCATTAATATCATGACAGTTTTGGCTGTCCTGGAGAAAAACCTGGGCAGAGGCATTAGACGCCTGAATTTTTAACTGTCGATTACACACCAAAAAAGGGGGGGCTTGGTTATCAAAAATCCCTTGGGCAATACTGCGGGTTGTCTTGCAATTTTCTTGATCCCGAAAATACCGAGAAGCGCGTACCAAATGCGGTACAATTTTTTTGAAATAGACATCATCTAATGGCGTAAAATCTGGCGCCGCCTTGCTACGACAAACGCCAAAAAATGCCTCATAACGACTATCTTTTAATACTAATGCGGCCTTGGTTTTTTCAGCCTTTAGGGGGGCTAAAATGCGTTCGTGGTAATCAGGGTATTTCCGCCAATCAATGCGGGTTTGCTCACAGGTCGTGAAAATACTTCCCTCTTCCATATTTTTACTTTGCAAATACAAAGGATCTTGATGGAAGTGCTCACGATAATGGCGCAAGGAAGCATCGGATAGGACTTCGGTGGTTTTCATTTTTACAGAAACAAACTCTTTATTCACCGCATCATGCAGTAACAAAAACGCGTTGTTTGCCGAAAACAGCGATAAACACTGCTCTAAAACCCGTGACCACTTTCTACTTAAAGAGGCGTCATAGATTTCCAAAATAAAGGCATCTAGGTTAAACCTATACTCTCTAATGTCACGTTCCACCTCCATAAAATTACCTTTTGCTGTGAGTTTGCCCAACCAGTGTTGTTAGGCGGGCCACAGTAACAGGAGGTTAAATATTAAACATTTAGACTTTAGTCAAAATGACGGATAAACCGATGAATCTGCCCTCACTGTATAAATTCACAGTTTGCTCTGGCATAATTGAGCCGCTTTAAATATAACTAACCGGTGATGACCCTAATGGATGTATCTGTTCTGCTTGACGACCTTAATGAAAAACAGCGCGAAGCCGTCGCAGCGTCGCTGTCAAATACGCTAGTACTAGCAGGTGCAGGCAGCGGTAAAACCAGGGTTTTAGTTCATCGTATCGCCTGGTTAATGGAAGTAGAAAATATCGCCCCCTTTTCCATCCTCGCCGTTACCTTCACCAATAAAGCGGCCAAGGAAATGCGCGGTCGATTAGAACACCTGATGAAGCGTAGTTTGCACACCATGTGGATGGGCACCTTCCATGGACTGGCTCACCGAATGCTGCGCACCCATCATGCTGAGGCCAATTTACCCGAGAATTTTCAAATTCTGGATTCCGACGACCAGTACCGATTAATTCGTCGTATTCTTAAAGCCATGAATCTTGATGAAAAGCACTGGCCACCCCGTCAGGTACAGTGGTACATCAACGGAAACAAGGACGAAGGGCTCCGTCCTCAACATATCGATACCCATAACGACCATACCCAACAAAAAATGCGGGATATTTATGCCGCTTACCAAGAATCCTGTGATCGTTCTGGCTTGGTGGATTTTGCGGAATTATTACTTCGTGCCCATGAATTGTGGGCCAAAAACCCGGCAATCCTTGCCCATTATCAAAAACGCTTTCGCGCCGTATTGGTGGACGAATTTCAAGACACCAATAATATTCAATACGCTTGGTTACGCATGTTATGCAGCAGCGGTGAAAACAATATTATGATTGTGGGCGATGATGATCAGTCCATTTATGGTTGGCGTGGCGCAAATGTGGATAATATTCATAAGTTTTTAAAGGACTTTCCTCAACCTACAACCATTCGCCTTGAGCAAAATTACCGCTCTACCAGCACCATATTAAAAGCCGCCAATGGGGTTATTAATAACAACGCTGGTCGCCTAGGCAAAGAACTGTGGACAGACGGCAGCGAAGGGGATCCAGTATCCGTCTATGCCGGATTTAACGATCTGGACGAAGCCCGTTTTATTGTGTCGCAAATTAAAAACTGGATGCAACAAGGTCATCCCCTTACCGATGCAGCCATACTTTATCGCAACAACGCCCAATCCAGGGTACTGGAAGAAGCCTTGCTGCATGAGGGGTTAGCCTACCGTATTTACGGTGGCTTGCGCTTCTTTGAACGACAGGAAATCAAAGACGCCCTTGGCTATTTACGCATGATCAATCATCCCCATGATGATGCCGCCTACGAACGGATTGTTAACACGCCAAGTCGTGGCATGGGAGAGAAAACCCTGTCAGAAATACGCGCTGCCGCCCGACAGCATAACTGTTCATTGTGGCAGGCTAGTCAGTTTCTGATTGCCGAAGGTACATTGAAAGGCCGCGCCGCGAATGCCTTGCAAAGCTTCATACGCCTAATCACTGATCTGGAACAAACCACCGCGGACTTACCCTTAGAAGAACAAGCCGACAAAGCCATCAGGCAATCTGGCTTATATGCCATGTATCAGGCAGAAAAAGGGGAAAAAGCCCAGGCACGGATAGAAAACTTAGAAGAACTGGTGACCGCCTGTAAACAATTTGTGGTACCAGAAGAAGCCGAAGACATGTCGCCGCTAAATGCCTTTCTTGCCCATGCGTCTTTGGAAGCCGGGGAAACCCAAGCAGACACAGATCAGGATGCGGTGCAAATGATGACCATCCATACCGCAAAAGGGCTCGAGTTCCCCTTGGTGTTTATGGCCGGCGTGGAAGAAGGCATGTTCCCTAGCCAGATGACCAACGAAGAACCCGGCAGAATGGAAGAAGAACGACGGCTTTGTTATGTAGGTATGACCCGGGCAATGAAAAAGCTGTTCATTACCTATGCCGAAAGCCGACGCTTATATGGTCAGGATAAATACCACACCGCCTCTCGGTTTATTCGTGAAATACCCGCCGAATGCGTGGAAGAAGTGAGATTAAAATCGACAGTTACCCGCCCCGCACATAATCGATTTAGCCGCGTCACATCCCACGAAAGCTTTGAGCAAACAGGCTTTCAACTTGGCCAGCGAGTCACACATCGAAAATTTGGAGAGGGAGTGGTGCTCAATTATGAAGGTTCCGGTGATCACGCCAGAGTGCAGGTCAATTTTGACGAATTTGGCAGTAAATGGCTCGTATTGGCCTACGCAAAACTGCAACCGCTGCAATAATGCCCCTAAACAGACACGCACTTTGCGGCTAACCTAGCGGCATCCAGCAAACGTTAGGATACCCCATGGGTTAGCGCAAATACCTACGCGGGCCCTTCGCTTTGCGAGCGGGCTGCATAAAAAGCCCGTCGTTGTTTTCGATACGCCCGTAATGAATCAACACTAAAAATAAGTAACGCAAACCAAACCAGGGCAAAGGTCAGTAAACGGGTTGTATCTAGCGGTTCCTTATACACGAATAAGGCCAGTAAAAACATAATCGACGGACCTATGTATTGAAGAAACCCTAAAGTGGAATACATAATGCGACGGGCCGCTATGGTAAAACACAGCAAGGGGGCGGTGGTCACCACGCCGGCCGCAACCAGCAAGATATTGAGTGTCCAGGTATTGGAACTCATCATGCTGTAATCACTGGCAAAAGTTAACCAGTAAAACAGCGCAAAAGGCAGCATTAACGTGGTTTCAATGAACAAGCCCGGTAATGAATCTACCGCCACCTTCTTGCGCAAAATACCATAGGTACTAAAGGTAACGGCCAACACCAGCGCTATCCAGGGAAACTCACCGTAGGAAAGCACTAGCCCAGCGACCCCGAACACGGTAATAAGCACGGCTAATTTCTGCATAGGGCGGAGTTTTTCAGCCAAAAATAGACGACCAAAAAAGATATTGATGAGAGGGTTAATATAATACCCCAGGCTGGCATCGAGAATATGATCGTTATTAATGGCCCAGATAAAAAGCAGCCAGTTTGCCGCAAGCAGTATGCCAGCCACAAAAAGTACCCGCATCACCCGCAGGTTTTTTATCGCCGTTATCACCTTATGCCCTTGCTTGAAGCCAACAATGAACACAAAGAGGATCACCGCCGACCAAACCACCCGGTGCATTAGCACATCGATGGCCGGTAATGCCTGTAGCTGTTTAAAATAAACCGGTGCAATCCCCCACATACAATAGGCAGCAATGGCGCTTAACACGCCCACTTTCGCGGCATTGTCAGCGGCGTTGGTTTGATTTTGACTCAAGGGAAGCTCCGTGTGTAATTTGCGGGCTGCATTGTGGGAATCTTCCCCAGTGAATGCAAGCCCTGTGTAAGTTACAGCAGAAAAACCGTACCTAACCCTAAAAAGGCAACGAACCCCACAATGTCGGTTACCGTGGTTAGGATCACTGACCCACTCAATGCAGGATCGATACGTAATTTATCCAACAGCATGGGTAAAAAGACCCCAGCCAATGCGGCAGAAACAATGTTAACCAGTATCGCCAAACATATCACCATGCCTAGCGCTGCATCAGTAAACCAAAATGCGGCAACCATGCCGATAATCACTGCCCAAATCACGCCGTTTACGCCGCCAACTTTAAGCTCTTTGATCATCAACGCCCGAAAGTTCGCATTTGTGACCTGTCCTAAGGCCAGTCCGCGCACGATAAGGGTTAAGGTTTGACTTCCGGCTATGCCGCCCATACTGGCGACCACTGGCATGAGTACCGCCAACGCCACCACCTGCTGTAACGTGCCTTCAAATAAACCAATAAACCAGGACGCCAAAAATGCAGTGATCAGATTGATGCCTAACCATAGGGCTCTTTTTCTAGCACTTTTAGCCACCGGAGAGAACAAATCTTCGTCTTCATCCATACCGGCAGAGGCCATTATCTGTCGTTCATAATTTTCGTTCACCAACTCACTGGCAGCGGTGATGTCCAAATGGCCCAGCAACTTGTTGGCCTCATCCACCACCGGCAAGGATGCAAACCCCGAGCGCTGCACCTGTAATGAAGCGCCAATGGAGTCATCATTGCCTTTGAGCACGGGCATGGCTCCCACGGTTAACTCCACCAAGGGAACATGTTCTGGCGCACCAAACACCTGGGTAAGCTTTACCGCGGCAGAAAATTGCCCGGACCGATTCACCAAAAAGATGGTATCCACATGGGAGGGTACGTCCCGACGTATAAGGCGCAAAGCGTCTCTAACTTTGGCATTAATGGGCAACACCAGTTGTTCACGGGAAATCCAATGCCCTATTTCGTTATCATTAAACTGTGTGGCTTCTTTAAAGAAACGCTGTTGTTTAGTATCTAAAGCCTCAAAGGCCAAATCGGTGAGTCTGGTGGGTAACGAATCCGTGAGCTCAAGTAAATCTTCGGCTTCAATGTCGGCAAACATTAACGCCCATTCAGACTCCGGCGTTGCATCAATGAGAATTTCCCGGGGATCGCTACGCATTTCCACCAACACGCCAATTTTCCGCTCCCGGGAAAGCCCTTCCCAAATGGCAATACGGTGGTCAACGGGTAACGATTCCAGCAAGGTGGCAATACTGACATCATCTTCGTTGATAAGGGTAGTGAGTATTGCTATCGGATCATCATTTTGAATATCAGCAACGAGTTCTTCGAGGAGATCGGGTAAGGGTTCAGCCATGTCGCGTCTTCCAAGGCAATAAATTAACGTTGATAGTAGCTATTTTATTATTTTGCACAACAATATACTGAAAACTGTACATCGAAGTTCGTGAACCTTGGCAAGAAAACACGTAAAATCCCCGCCGATGAGTAATTCCGAGTCCGTTTTATCCCAACATAGCGAAGACAACACGACACCTGATGCCAAAGAGGTACTGTCGCGGGTATTTGGTTACAAACAATTCCGCGATGGCCAAGAGGCAGTCATCGATGCCGTTGTCTCCGGCCGCGATGCCTTGGTGCTGTTACCCACCGGCGGCGGAAAGTCATTGTGTTATCAAATTCCGGCGCTGGTTCGCCCTGGCGTTGCCATCGTGATTTCTCCCCTTATATCCTTGATGCAAGATCAGGTAGAACAACTGGGTGAAGTCGGCGTCTCGGCGGCGTACCTCAACTCGACTCAGGATCACGAACAACAGCAATCGGTCATATCCCGTATTCAAAATGGCACCTTACAATTGTTGTATGTCTCGCCAGAGAAGCTTCTTACCGGATGGATGATGTCATTAATGCAGCGCCTTGATATTGCTCTGTTCGCCGTGGACGAGGCGCACTGCGTTTCCCATTGGGGGCACGATTTTCGCCAGAACTATCGCGCCCTAGGTACACTAAAGCAGCGCTTTCCTACTATTCCGGTTATCGGTTTAACCGCCACGGCAGATGCCGCAACCCAAGCCGATATTCAACTGCAGCTTAATCTGAACCACCCCTTCGTTTACAAGGGCAGTTTTGACAGACCCAACATTCGCTATCGGGTTATGCCTAAATACAAAGCCTTCGATCAGGTGCGCGATTACGTCAAACAACAAGATGGCAGTGGCATTATTTATTGCAACAGCCGGGCAAAAGTGGACGATTTATACGCCAGATTGCACCGCGAAGGCATCAACTGTGCGGCTTATCATGCGGGCATGGACAACGACGAACGGGAATATGTACAACGGCGCTTTTTAAATGATCAAACAGACATTGTTATCGCCACCGTGGCCTTTGGTATGGGGATTAATAAGTCGAATGTGCGATATGTGGTACATCATGACGTTCCCCGCAGTATTGAAAATTATTATCAGGAAACTGGGCGCGCTGGCCGTGATGGTCTAGAGTCCGAAGCCCTGCTGTTGTACGACGAAAAAGATGCCGCACGGGTACGCCAATGGATAGAACAAGGGGAAGTGACCCACCGCCTTGATGTGGAATTACAAAAATTTGCTGCCATGGAAGCGTTTGCCGAAGCACAAACCTGCCGGCGCCAGGTATTACTGAACTACTTTTCCCAATACAGCGACACCGCTTGCGGCAACTGCGATGTGTGTATCGACCCGCCTAAACTTATTGATGGATTGGTTATCGCACAAAAAATTCTGTCGTGTATTTTGCGACTCAACCAGCAAGCCGGCGCACAGTACGTCATTGATGTTCTGCGAGGGAAAGCATTAAAACGGATCCACGAAGCCAACCATCATACCCTCAGCACCTATGGCATTGGCAAAGAAAAGCCTGATGGATATTGGAACAGTATGATAAATCAACTGATCCACAAAGGGGTGATACGGGTTGATCTTACCTGTGGTGCCATGCTCAAACTCAATGAAAATGCCCGCGCAGTGTTAAAGGGTGAAGTGCCGTTACAACTGGCAGTACCCCGACTCAACTTCAAGGCTGACACCCGTGTAAGCAAAACCCCGTCGGTGTACGATAAGGCATTGTTTAAGCGATTAAAACATTTAAGAAAAACCCTGGCCGAGGAGCACAAAGTACCGCCTTACGTGGTATTTAGTGATGCGACCTTAGCGGATATGGCCTCTCGTACGCCCACAACAGTGAATGATTTTCTGGATGTGAGCGGTGTGGGAAGAACCAAACTCGAACGTTACGGCGATGCGTTTTTACAGTTAATTCGGGACTACCTCGACAGCACGCTGGATAATTAAAAGGGCTTCCCATCAGGCGTAGTCGTAATGGCCGCCTTTTGCCAATGCCCGTACATAGGCGGGACGCTGATGTATTTTATTCACGTATGCACAAATGGCTGGGAAATCACTCACATTGCCCGTTGCCACCAAGGTTTCCAAAGGAAATAACATTTGCACATCGGCCCCCGTGGGCTGAGTCCCTGCAAACCATTCATGGTTTGCCAAATAGTTTTCCGTGTATCTTATGCTCTGCATAAAATTCGGCCGATAATAGGCATTGCTGATGCCATCGAGGATTTTGCGGGCCAAGGGTTTAAGCAATAAAGGCACCTGGTCTTTCGCCTTATCGAAAACCAAACCCGCCACCCGCGGCGGCATTAAACTGCCTTCAGCAAAGTGTAACCAAAATTCATACTGCTGATAGAGCCGCCTATCCCCAGGAGGCTGGAACTTACCATTCCCATAATATTTAACCAGATAGGCCACGATAGCGCCAGATTCTGCTAACGCGCCGGTCTCGGTGGTTAACACAGGGGCTCGCCCCAAAGGATGAATGGCTTTCATCTGTGCCGGTGCTAAGCCGGTTTTCCCGTCCCGTTGATAGGTTTCCAACTGGTAGTCCACTCCTAATTCCTCGAGTAGCCATAAAATACGTTGGGATCGCGAATTGTTTAAATGGTGGAGAGTGATCATGTTTTGCCCCTGCGAATGAATATAAATCCCTTGTAACCCCAATATCCTTACGTGTAGAGCGCGCAGACAGATTAGCCAGATACATAATTAACCTAAAGCTGTTACCAAGTAAGCTAGCACCTGTTCGCCGAATTAATTAGAATCAGACTTTATCTTTCCTCCGTGTGGAGAACTATGCCCCTTACTCATCGTTATGCACAGACCCTTTCTGATCTCACAAGTTATGTGAAACCACAGCTTTTGCGTGGACAGAAGCTGGAAATGGTTAATCGGGAATTAGCCGAAGAACTGAATTTACCGGCATCCTGGTGGCAAGACAATCAAATCACCACGCTGCTTGGTCAATCGGTGTCTGCGCTGAGTCATTACGCCGTGGCACAAAAGTACGGTGGCCATCAATTTGGGCAGTGGAACCCCTTTTTAGGTGACGGACGGGGCGTGCTCCTTGCCGAAGCCAGCAGTAACGGCTCCTCGGTAGATCTGCATTTAAAAGGTGCGGGACCAACCCCTTATTCACGGGGCGCCGATGGACGGGCTGTGTTGCGCTCCACCCTGCGAGAATACCTTGGCAGTGAAGCCCTTCATGGCCTTGGTATTCCATCTACCCGAGGGCTGTGTTTATTCAGTAGTGAAGAATCGGTGTTACGAGAGCAGTTAGAACCTGCCGCCATGATGATACGTACCGCCCCTAGCCATATCCGATTCGGCCATTTTGAATTTTTCTTCCAATCGGGAGAAACCGATAAACTCAATGCCCTGTTTGATTACACCTTACAACACCACTTTGTCGAATGTAATCAAGACAATAACCCCCACAAAGCATTGTTACGTGCCATCACCTTACGCACCGCGCGGATGATCGCCCTATGGCAATGCTATGGCTTTGTTCATGGGGTAATGAACACCGACAATATGTCCATTCATGGCATTACCTTCGACTTTGGTCCCTTTGCCATGATTGAACAGTACCAGCCTAAGGCCGTTTTTAATCATTCTGATCATCAAGGCCGTTATGGGTTTGATCAACAACCGGGGATCGGTTTATGGAACCTAAACTGTTTAGCCCATAGCTTTTCTGGTCACTGCAGTATCGATGAATTACGTGATGTGCTCACCCAGTATGAGCCCACATTCATTGCTCAGTTTCAGCACCACCTTTGTACCCGACTCGGTCTCAGTGCCCAGCAACCGGCGCAGGTGACACTGGCAAACCAATGGTTAGCCTTGCTGGAAGAATCCCAGCTAGATTACAACAACACCTTCAGAAAATTAGCGCTTACTTCGCCTGAGCAAGCGTTACCTGAAATTAGAAATGATTTTATCAACAGACAAGGGTTTGATGATTGGTGGCGCAAATATCAATCTGCCCGGGAAGATACCGGCATTTCCGCCGATGCACTTACCCAAGTAAATCCTGCCGTCATCCCCCGAACCCATTTGTTGCAGGAGGCCATCACCCATGCCAACGGCAGTGATTTTTCCCTTGCTAACGCACTTCTTGAGGCCTTTTACACCCCTTTTGACACCCGCTGGGATACACACAGATTCAGTCAGGCCTCTAAGACCCACGCTTTAGGTACTTTGTCATGCAGCAGTTAACTAATGAACAACTTCATGATGCCTGTACCAATACAGGCTCGACCATCACCTTGAATTTGCCCTTGCCAGACACGCCGGCCAAGGCTACCCGTCTTGCCAACCAGATCGCCCACTGGCTTAACGCCGACGCCTCAGAAATCGATTGGGGAGCGGATCGCATGCAAGTGTTATTACGTCAACACGACAAGCGGGTATTGCTTTGCATTGAATGGCTATGCGATGCCATTTGGCTTGAGCCCGTGGGGGGATATTGTGATATTTCGGTGTTATGGCAATGGATAACCCCTGGCTCAACAGCGCAATAAACCTGCGAAGTCGTTTATCCTGCCGGTGAACTAATGATATAATAACGCGTTACTCCCTTGCAAAACGCGAGCGCGTCCCCACCTTAGCGTGGATCGAGCAGCAGGTATAGAAGTGTCATGACCAGTAAGCAACCCAAATACGAATACATTAGTTCAGCAAAACTGCCTACCCGAATGGGTAATTTCCACATTCACGGTTTTGCCGAAATAAGCGGCCAAGAACACGTAGCGCTGTCTTATGGTCAATGGCAAGAAAGTGACACTGTGCCGATCCGTATTCATTCCGAATGTCTCACTGGTGATGCGCTTTTTAGCACCCGTTGCGATTGCGGCTTTCAGTTAGAAAAAGCCATGCAGAACATTGTGGATCATGGATTTGGCGTTATCTTATACCTTCGCCAAGAAGGGCGAGGCATTGGCTTACTCAATAAAATCCGCGCCTATCAATTACAAGACAATGGCATGGATACCGTTGAGGCTAACGAGCACTTAGGCTTCGATGCGGATTTACGCAGCTACGACATGTGTAAACTCATGCTCGATACCCTCAACGTC